>JALRBG010000290.1 GCA_023257855.1 Pseudomonadales bacterium
CAGGGCGTTCATGAACAGCGTGCCGACGAAATCGTACACCTGGTAGAAGGTCACGCCGAACAGGCCGCCGTCAGTGCCGGTGAGAGAGCCGGCGATGGCGGCGAGGATGATGGCGATCAGGATCTGCCAGTGCAGCTTCAGTTTACCCATGCCGGGGTGAATCCGTGGTTGGCGTGTGAATTCATTTAACCAGCGCCTCTTTTATTTATCAACGCTGGCGGCGCCTGTTCAATAGCACCGGGGGTCTGACTATAATGCCCCCATGGAACAAACCCACTACCTGGCCCGCTGCCAGGCTTTCTTCAGCGGATTGAAGAACAGCATGTCGCAGGCCTTCCAGCGGCGCTTTCCCCACATCCATGGCCACCTGCCCGATTACTGGCGCCTGGCGCGCATGGACCGGCCCATCGGTTTCCTGCTGCTGATGTGGCCGACCCTGTGGTGCCTGTGGATTGCCGCGGGCGGCATACCGGATATCGATCTGCTGGCGATTTTCATTCTCGGTACGATACTCATGCGTGCCGCCGGCTGCTGCATCAACGACTTCGCCGACCGTGATTTCGACGGTCATGTCGAGCGCACCCGCGAACGGCCGCTGGCCACCGGCAGCATCAGCGGCAGGGAAGCGCTCATTCTGTGCGCCCTGCTCTGCACCGTCGCCTTCCTGCTGGTGCTGCTGACCAACCGGCTTACCGTGCTGATGAGTTTCGGCGGGCTCGGCCTGGCCGTAATCTACCCGTTCATGAAACGCTATACCCACCTGGCCCAGCTGTTTCTAGGCGCGGCGTTCTCCTGGGGCGGGTTGATGGCGTTTACCGCGCAGACCGGCGAGCTGCCGGTGTACGCGTGGCTGCTGTACACGGCCAACTTCATCTGGACGGTGGTGTATGACACGGAGTATGCGATGGTGGACCGGGAGGATGACCTGAAGATCGACATCAAGTCGACGGCGATTTTGTTTGCCGAGGCTGACAAGTTCGTTATCGGGACATTGCAGGTGATGTTCCTGCTGACGATGTCACTGAGTGCGAAGCACTTCGATCTTGGCGGCTGGTTCCAGTTTGGCCTGTTCCTGGCGGCAGGCCTGTTTGCCTACCAGCAGTTCCTGATCTGGAAGCGGCATCCGAAAGACTGCTTTCGCGCCTTTCTCAACAACAACACCGTGGGGATGGTTGTTTTCTTCTTTACCGTGGTGGATCTGTTCGTGCCTTGAGCATGTAGGTCGGCATAGGCCCTCCGGGCCGTTTGCCGACATCAACGTATTCGAGAACTTTGTCGGCAAACGGGCTTCGCCCTATGCCGACCTACCTTCACTACAATAGTTCACGACCGTTGAACACTTCCCGCTCCAGCGAAAAGGAATCCACGCCGTCGACGGCCCCAAGATTCACCCGGAACCAGCCCGGCTTGCGCATGGATTCATGGAAGGTGTAGATGCCGCAGCGGTTGCAGAAATAATGTTTCGCCACCTTGTTGCCGAACTGGTAGCAGGACAGGGCATCACCATCGACCGTGCGCTTGAGGTCGGCATCGGCAACCGGCGGGTTGAGCATGATGGCGGCACGCCGCTCGCAGAAGGAGCAGTTGCAGCTCAGGCCCTGGGTGATCTCGTCCGCATCGAATTCGAATTTGACGGCGCCGCAATGGCAGCTCCCGGTGTAGTGAGGCATGGTGTTATTCCCTTTAGTGAATCAATAGTGAATAAATAGAGAATCAGTATTGGATTAATGCCGGTTTACACCAGTTGGTGTCAACGCCAAGATCGAGCAGGATGCTGACACCGCGCACGTAATTGCGGCCAACGGATTTCACTCCGTGGGAGTCGTCTCCCGGCACGATGGCAATGCCCCGGTCGATGGCGGCCCGCAATACGGGCATCGACGGATACTGCTCGGTGGCCTTGTCGAAACCGCGCAGGTTGAAATCCAGGATGAGATTCTTTTCCGCGATGCAGTCCAGGTTGCGTTCCACCCGTTGCCACACGGCGGCATCCTGCAACGTCTGCAGGTAATCGGCATCGAACTTGCGGATGAGATCGAAATGACCGACGACCGCGGGTTCGAGGGCGCACAGCATCTCGTACTGCGCATCGAAGTAGGCGCAGTAGAGTTTGGCCAGGCCGCCGGCGGCCTCGGCGGCGCGATTGAAGTGTTCCGCGTCGTAATCGATGCAGTGGCCGGCGACATGGTGCACCGAGCCCACCAGGTAATCGGGCCGCAGTTCCTCGACCAGCCTGTTGACCTGGGCCTCATAGCCTGCGTAAGTTTCCGTCTCGAATGCGGTCAGTATCTCGATCCTGTCCCGGTACTTTTGCGCGAGCGCGCGGCATTCCGCGAAATAGTCGCGAAAACGCTGCAGCAGGAAATCGGCGCCAAGGTTGTCTGCCTGTTCGTCCGGGTAGCGCCAGGCGTCGGACAGCGGCGCCATGTGCTCGGTGATGCCGACCCAGGTGAAGCCCTGGTCGATGTAGGCGCGAACCACCGACTCCAGCGAATCGCTGGCGTGGTGGCAGAACTGGCCGCTGTGCCCGCCGTGCACGGAAACCTTCCTGATGTCGATGAAATCGTCGGACATGAAACAAACCCGGTTGACAGGGCTGCCATGTTAGCAGGAACCAGACACCGGGATAAAAGATAAAAGGGGACGACACGTTAAACCCTGGCTACCCGACCTGGAACAACAGGCATTCGGGGCGCCTTGAATGTATTGCTGTGGGTGCCCTGGACCTGCCCCCCCTTTTATCTTTTATCCTGTATCCTTTATCTTTATACCCTGCA
>JALRBG010000006.1 GCA_023257855.1 Pseudomonadales bacterium
CGCTGGCAGGAAGGCCCGCTCGAAAGCGAGTTCTCCGGCAACCTGGCCGAAGTCTGCCCGACCGGTGTTTTTACCGACAAGCCTTTCAGCAAGCATTACGTGCGCAAGTGGGACCTGCAGACCGCACCATCCGTGTGCGCCGGCTGCAGCGTCGGCTGCAACACCAACCCGGGTGAACGTTACGGCACACTGCGTCGCGTGGTGAACCGTTTCAACGATGAAGTGAACGGCTATTTTCTCTGCGACCGCGGCCGTTTCGGTACCGGTTACGTGAATTCCGACGAGCGCATCACGGTCAGCATGACGCGTACCGCGCACGACGCGAACCCGGTGCTGGCGAAGACCGAGGATGCCCGCGCCAAACTGGAAAGTATGTCAGGCGCCATCGGCATCGGTTCACCCCGTGCCTCTATGGAAGCCAATTTCGCGCTGCGTGAAAAGGTCGGTAAGGATAAGTTCTATGCCGGTGTGTCCGCTTCCGACCTCGGCATGCTGAAACAGGTGCTGGACATCTACGCCACACGGCCGGTGCACGTCGCCAACATCAAGGACATCGAAAATTCCGACGCCGTCGTCATCCTGGGCGAGGACGTCACCAACACGGCCGCACGTATTTCCCTGGCGCTGCGCCAGTCGGTGCGCAACCTGGGCAAGGACATGGCCCGCGCCATGAAATTCCCGGACTGGCAGGATGCCGCCATTCGCCAGCTGACCATGGACCGCAAGAGTCCGCTTTTCATCCTGAGCCCCCACGCCACGCGTCTCGATGACATCGCCGCCAAGGTGCATATCGCTTCCGCGGACGAGAGCGCGAAAATTGGATATGCCATCGCCACCGCCATCGACGGCAACGCACCCGGCGTGACTGGCCTGAACAAGGATGAACAGGCGCTGGTGAAGACCATTGCCGACGCATTGAAGAATGCCAAACAGCCGTTAATAGTGTCGGGTACCGGCAGTTTCAGCTCGGCGCTGATCGATGCCGCCGCCAATATCGCAACAGCACTTTCTACCACCGATAAAAAAGCCAACATTGCGCTGGTAGTCCCCGAAGCCAACAGCCTGGGCCTGGCTCTGCTGATGGATGGCAGTGATAACGCGCTGGATGCGGCCATGAGCTGTGGCGCGAAATCCGCCATCGTGCTGGAAAACGATCTTTACCGCCGCGCTCCGAGTGCCGATGTCGACGCCTTCATCAACGGCCTGGACCACCTGGCCGTGCTGGACAGCGTAAAAACCCGGACCGGTGAGGCCGCCAACCTGGTCCTGGCTGCCGGTACCTTTGCGGAAACCTCAGGCACCTATGTCAATTACGAAACCCGCGCCCAGCATTTCTATTCGGTGTTCAAGCCGGCCGAACCGATCCGCTCCAGCGTGTACTGGCTCAGCGACAGCAAGCTGAGTGAAGTGACCCAGGCCTGCGCCGACAGCATCGCCAATTGTGCCGGCATGGCCGGGCTTACACCGGGCGCCGGCTTATTGCGTGTACCGCGCCAGCAGCACCGTTATTCCGGCCGCACCGCCATGCGCGCCAATATCAGCGTGCACGAGCCCAAGCAGGAGCAGGACGAGGAGGGCATCCTTTCCTATTCCATGGAAGGCATGCCGCCGATGAAAGATTCCACCGTGTTCAATACCGCCTGGGCCGGCGGCTGGAATTCCAACCAGAGTGTCTTCAAGTTCCAGACCCATACCGGCGAAGCCTTGAAGATGGCCGGCCACGGCCATTGCCTGGTCTCCAGCAACACCAGCGAAAAAACCTATGCGCCGCTGGCCAAGGGTGATGCTGCCAAGGGCGATTTCCAGGTCTTCCCGCTGTATCACCTGTTCGGCAGCGAAGAGCTGACGGCAAAGACCGCAGCCATCCAGGAAAAGGCCACCGCTGCCTATATCGCGATCAACGCAGCCGATGCTGCCAAACTCGGCCTGCAGGCGAGCGATGGAGTTGCCGTCGAACACAACGGCAGTGTTCCCTACATCATCCGCAGCTCCGTCAAGCCCGGCACCGTGGGGGTCACGGTCGGCCTGAGCGGACTCAACTTCCGCAACCTGCCGGGCGCCATCGCCCTGGAGAAGGCAGCCAGCTGGTCGACGCCGGCTGACTGGCAGACGGCCAATATCATTGTCAGCGACAAGACGGTAGCTAATAACAACGGGGGTAACGCCTGATGTTTACCTTCGAAGTCGGTTCGCTGCTCAACGTTGCCCTCATACTGGGCACCATCCTGACCTTTGCCGCGCTGCTGATCTGGGTTGAACGCCGCCTGCTGGGGTTCTTCAATGACCGTCTCGGGCCAAACCGGGTGGGTCCGTTCGGCATCCTGCAATCCGTGGCAGACGTCATCAAACTGATCACCAAGGAAGACTGGGTGCCGCCGTTTGCCGACAAGTTCACGTTCGTCGTGGCGCCTGTCATCATCCCGATCGTCATGCTGCTGAGCTTCGCGATGATTCCGTTCGCCCCCGGCGTTGGCATCATCGACCTGAATATCGGACTGCTCTTCATCTTCGCCATGGCCGGGCTGGCTTCCTATTCGGCCATGCTTGGCGGTATCGCATCCAACAACAAGTTCTCCCTGCTGGGCGGCCTGCGCGCGGCCGGGCAGATGATTTCCTATGAAGTCTTCATGGGTATTTCCATTCTTGGCGTGGTAATCCTGTCCGACAGTTTCGTCCTGCGCGACATCGTCGAAGCCCAGGAAGGGCGCTGGTTCGTGCTCCCCCAGTTCCTCGGCTTTATTGTCTTCATGGTAGCGGCCCTGGCTGAATCGCACCGCTGGCCGTTCGACCTGCCGGAAGGCGAGTCTGAAATCATCTCCGGCTTCAATACCGAATATTCCGGTATGAAGTTCGGCCTCTTTTTTGTCGGGGAATACATCGGCATGTTCTTCATGGCGGCCCTGATCCCGGTGCTCTTTTTCGGCGGCTGGCATGCGCCATTTGGTTTGCAGGTCGGTAACGAAATCATTTCCGGTATTTTCTGGATGGGCGCCAAGACCATGGCCTTCGTGGTTTTCTTCATCCTGGTCCGTGCGGCGCTGGCGCGTCCCCGCTATGACCAGTTAATGAACTACGGCTGGCTCGTCATGCTGCCGCTGTCACTCATCAATCTGCTGATTACCGGCGCATACGTACTGGCGCAGGGGAGCTGAGCGTGTTGAAAGAATTACTGCATCAACTGAATATCATCTGGTCGCACCTGGTATCGCTGTGGCTGGTGTTCATGCACCTGTTCCGCAAGGCGGATACCGTCGAATATCCCGACGAGAAACCATTCACGTTTCCGCGCTGGCGTGGCCGCATCATCCTGACCCGTGATCCTGATGGCGAGGAGCGCTGCGTCGCCTGCAATCTGTGCGCCGTGGCCTGTCCGGTGGATTGCATCGCCCTGCAGAAGACCGAGGATGAAAACGGACGCTGGTACCCGGAATTCTTCCGCATCAATTTTTCCCGCTGCATCATGTGCGGTTTTTGCGAGGAAGCCTGTCCGACCAATGCTATTCAGCTGACACCCGATTTCGAAATGGCCGAATATGTGCGTCAGGATATGGTGTGGGAAAAGGAAGATCTATTGATCAATGGTACCGGGAAATATCACGATTATAACTTCTACCGGGTCGCCGGCATGGCAATTGGCGGAAAGGATAAGGGAGAAGCGCAGAATGAAGCGCCACCAGTCGACGTAAGGAGTTTGCTGCCGTGACTGTGCTCTTTTATCTGGCTGCCTCGGTAGCCCTGATTTCGACGCTTGCTGTGATCATTCAGACGAATGTGGTTCACGCGCTTCTTTACCTCATTCTGTCGCTGCTCGCAGTGGCCGTAATCTTTTACACCCTAGGAGCGCCATTCGCAGCAATGCTGGAAGCAATTGTCTATGCTGGAGCGATCATGGTGCTATTTCTCTTTGTCATTATGATGCTGAACCTTGGTCAGCGGAGCAGAGAGCAGGAAAAAAACTGGTTAGAAAAGCGCATCTGGATTGCTCCGGTGCTTATGGCTGCGGCTCTGGTCGTGCAACTTATCAATGTAGCGTCCCAGCAGCAAGCTAATGTCAGCGGGGTTGAGGTGGGTGTGAGAGAGGTCGGCCTTGCCCTCTTCGGACCCTACGTGCTCGCGGTGGAAATCGCATCGGTACTTTTATTGGCAGGCCTAGTTGGTGCATACCATCTGGCCAAGAAGTAAAG
>JALRBG010000103.1 GCA_023257855.1 Pseudomonadales bacterium
GATACTGATGCCGCCAATTTCCGAGGGCAGGGCGTGCATGCGGTACTGGAAGATGGCGCGGGCATCGGATTGCTCCTTGATATTGAAATCACGGGCTTCGCGCCCCAGCAGCTTTTTCACTTCCTTGAGAATGTGATGCCGCGTTACCGGGAAGGGCGTGATTTCGGGCCAGTATTGCTGGATGAGCTCCTCGGCCGGGTCCTTGCCGCAGGACTGGATAGCGAGCAGGCGGCCGCCGGGTGCCAATGAACGGGCCAGCGGCACGATGATTTTTTCCGCCTTGAACTTGGCAGAGGTGGATGCGCGCCAGGGCTGCGAGGCCAGGATGAAATCGTAATCCCAGTTCTGGATGCCGGGTCTGGGAATGATGGAATCCAGGAGTATCTGGTGATCCTCCCGGTAGATCACCACCACCGACGGGCGCTTGAATACCGGGTTGCCGGAAATCTTGCTGGTCTGCGTTTCCCAGCCTTCGGCAAACATGTCATGCAGGCTTTCGAGCTGTTCGCGGTAGTTGTAGGCATGACTGCCTTCCAGTTTCACTTCGCGCCAGTTCATGGCGTTGGCCGTGAGCACATCGCGGGGCATCAGCTTCGGTGCCTCGGCATAATTGAGGTTAGTCAGTATAAGGATGGTGGCCGGGTGTTCGCTGAAGCGGTCAATCATCTTGTCGAGGCCGATACGCACATCCTCCATGCTGATTTCCTTGGCCACGACGAAATGGGGCACGGTCGGATGCTTGTGGTGCAGGTAGCGCATGGTATTGGACAGCACGGTGGCATCACCCATGCCGGCATCGAACAGCCGCAGGGCCGGCGGGCCGGGCTGGATGTACTGGAATTCCTTGGCGATGCGCTGGGAGATCGCTGATTTTTCGTTACAGGTGTTGATGAACGCCAGGTAGTTCTGTCGGTTGTCGTAGAAACGGAACGGTGTGTTGTCTTTCTTGTCACCTGCTGCCGGCGCGGCTGCTGCTGCGGCTTTGCCGGACTTGGCCTTGCTCTTGACGGGTTTGGCTTTTTTGGCTGACTTCCCGGTGGTTTTCGCTGCGGACATGTTACCCCCCTTGTTATTTTCAATAACGCTATGAGCGTCTTTATTGTTCTGCTGAATCAGGAAATCCTGGATCCTGTTGATCGTCCTGAGCGTGATGCCCTTGCCATCGCGCAGGCGGTTGACCAGTTTGCCGTCGTTGACCACTCGCAGGCCGAACGTGGACTTTGATATTTGCTGCCGGTTGCAGTAGGACTCGATTTCCCCGATTAGTGAGTCGATGTCGGCCATGGTATCCCCGGTGGCAGGCTGGCACCTGTATTCTTTTTGGTGTTTCGCCCAAGTTAAACAAAGGGCAGTAGGGGAGTCAACAATCTGTAATCACAAAAATTTGTGGCAAGAATGTTGGGAAATTTCCCAACCCGGGATTCCGGGTTTGCTGCAGGCATAAAAAAGCCGGCGGCCCTGGCAGGCAGCCGGCTTTGTGGTCAGGCGCGTCTAGAACAGGCCTTCGATCTGGCCTTTCTTGTTCACGGAGATGTTTTCCGCGGCCGGAACCTTGGGCAGTCCGGGCATAATCATGATGTCGCCGCATACGGCAACGATGAACTCGGCACCGGCTGACAGGCGCAGTTCACGCACAGGCACCACGTGCCCGGTGGGTGCACCCATCAGGGCAGGGTCGGTGGAGAAGCTATACTGCGTCTTCGCCATGCAGATCGGGAAGTTCGGGTAGCGATTCTGCAGGTCGGCATACTGCTTGCGCACCTTGTCGTCGGCGATGATGTCGTCGGCGCCGTAGATCTTCTGGGCGATGGTGCGGGTCTTTTCCCACAGGGACATGCTGTCGGGGTAGAGCACCTTGAACTTGCTCTTGCCCTTTTCAATGATGCCGACAACGGTTTTCGCCAGCTGCTCGGTGCCCGCACCGCCATCAGCCCAGTGGGTACATTCGATGACTTCGGCACCGAGTGCCTTGCAGGATTTGCGCACCAGCTCGACTTCGGCCTTGGTGTCGTCGGTGAAGCGGTTGATGGCAACCACGGCCGGGACGCCGTATTTCTGGATATTGCCGAGGTGACGTTCCAGGTTGGCCATGCCTTTCTTCAGGGCCTTCAGGTTTTCCCCTTTCAGCTCGGTCTTGGGCACGCCGCCGTGCATCTTCAGTGCGCGGATGGTGGCAACGATGGTGACCACGTCGGGTTTCAGGCCGGTCTTGCGGCACTTGATGTCGAAGAATTTCTGCGCACCGAGGTCGGCGCCGAAACCGGCTTCTGTAACG
The DNA here is from genome assembly GCA_023257855.1 of Pseudomonadales bacterium. Taxonomy (GTDB): domain Bacteria; phylum Pseudomonadota; class Gammaproteobacteria; order Pseudomonadales; family Pseudohongiellaceae; genus Eutrophocola. The sequence goes on from JALRBG010000103.1 coordinate 2,276, forward strand.
ACATAATCGGCCAGCTTGAGGCCGGCAGTGGTGGCCATCACGGAGTTGCAGCCGTGGGCAATATTGGCGAACGGGCCGCCATGGACGATGGCGGGGGTACCTTCCAGGGTCTGCACCAGGTTCGGCATCATGGCGTCCTTGAGCAGGGCGGTCATGGCGCCGTCGGCCTTGATGTCCTTGCAGGTGATGGGCTTCATGTCGCGGGTATAGCCGACGACGATATTCGCCAGCCGCTTGCGCAGGTCTTCGAGGTCGGTAGCCAGGCAGAAGATTGCCATGATTTCGGAAGCCACGGTGATGTCGAAACCGGTCTGGCGCGGGAAGCCGTTGCCCGGGCCGCCCAGGGCGACGGTGATGTCGCGCAGGGCGCGATCATTCATGTCCACGACACGCTTCCATTGGATGCGGCGCGGATCAATCCCCAGGGCGTTGCCATGGTTAATGTGATTGTCTATCAATGCCGACAGGAGGTTGTGCGCCACGCCAATGGCATGAAAGTCGCCCGTAAAATGCAGGTTGATATCCTCCATGGGTACCACCTGAGCATGTCCGCCGCCCGCCGCGCCACCCTTGACCCCGAAACAGGGGCCCAGTGACGGCTCGCGCAAGCACATCACCGCCTTTTTGCCGATGCGGTTGAGACCGTCACCCAAACCCACGGTCGTCGTGGTCTTGCCTTCCCCGGCGGGGGTCGGACTGATGGCAGTCACCAAAATCAGCTTGCCGTCCGGTCGCTCTTCCAGGGAATGGATGTAGTCCA
>JALRBG010000302.1 GCA_023257855.1 Pseudomonadales bacterium
GTAGTTTTCTGTACGGCTCGCACCGCGCGCCGCGGGAGCTCGTCTGGATATTCGGCATGCTCATTTACCTGGCCTTGATGGCGGAGGCCTTCATGGGTTACGTGCTGCCCTGGGGCAACATGTCCTACTGGGGCGCAAACGTTATCGTCAGCCTGTTCGGCGCCATTCCATTCATCGGTGAAAGCCTGATGACCTGGATCCAGGGCGACTTCCTGATTTCCGGTGCGACACTGAACCGCTTCTTCGCCCTGCACGTGGTGGCGCTGCCCCTGGTCCTCGTTTTCCTGGTATTCCTGCACTTGCTGGCACTGCATGAAGTGGGTTCCAACAACCCGGACGGCATCGAGATCAAGGAAAAGAAAGACGACAAGGGCATCCCCCTGGACGGCATTCCGTTCCATCCTTATTACACCGTGCATGACACCGTTGCCGTGGTGGTATTCCTGTTCGTCTTCTGCGTGATCATGTTCTTCATGCCGGAGATGGGTGGCTACTTCCTCGAGTACGCCAACTTCACTGAAGCAAATAACCTGGCCACACCGGAACATATCGCCCCGGTCTGGTACTTCACACCGTTTTACTCCATGCTGCGCGCGGTCACTTACCCGCTGTTCGGCCTCGATGCGAAATTCTGGGGACTGGTGGTCATGGCCGCGGCCATCGCCATCCTGTTCGTATTGCCCTGGCTCGACAAGAGCCCGGTAAAATCCATTCGCTACAAGGGCTGGTATAGCCGTATCGCACTGCTGCTGTTCGTGGTGAGCTTCATCATCCTCGGTGTGCTGGGAGTCTGGGCCCCGACTGACGGCCGCGCCAAGCTGGCCCAGTTGTGTACTGTCCTATATTTCGCCTACTTCATCGCCATGCCCTGGTATACCCGCAGGGAAGCCACCAGGCTGCCGCCGGAACGGGTAACTGGCCGCTTCATCACCATTCCTCAGCTCATCCTGAGCCTGGTGATCATCGGCGCCATGGTATTCCTGCCCCTGAAAGCAGTAGCTGCTGAAGCCGGTGTTGAGCTCGAGCACGTGACCCTGGACCTGGAAGACAAGGAATCCCTGCAGTCCGGTGCACAGACCTTCATCAACTACTGCATGGGTTGCCATTCGGCCGGTTACTCCCGCTATAACCGGGTAGCAGCCGACCTGGGTATTCCGGAAGAGCTGATGGAAGAGTACATGCTCTTCAATGAAGACACCGCGATCGGTGACTTGATGGTCAGCTCCATGTCGAAAGAGCTTGGTAACAATGCCTTCGGCGTGGCGCCGCCCGACCTGACCCTGGTGGCCAGGGCGCGGGGAACTGACTGGCTGTACGGTTACCTGTCCGGCTTCTATGCCGACGAAAGCCGTCCCTTTGGCGTCAACAATCGTGTGTTCCCCAACGTGGCGATGCCAAACATCCTGGAAGGGTTGCAGGGCGTTCAGCATTGCCAGGATGCCGGGCATTGCGAGCACCTGGTGCATGTCGACGGCACCGGTACTCTCAACGAAGAAGAATTCGAAGAAGTGATTTATAACCTGGTCAATTTTCTTTACTACCTGGGCGAGCCTTCACGGCTCGACCGGCACAGGATAGGCGGCTACGTCCTGTTGTTCCTGTCGTTCCTCTGGGTTTTTGCCTGGCTCCTGAACAGGGAATACTGGAAAGACGTGGGTCATTGATCAAACCGGGAACCTGGATGCTGGCAAATCTGGACGCCAGCCTGACTTAATTTATCGAGGCGAGAATTTATGGGAGTTGTCACCAAGCGCTCTTCAATGCTGTTTTACTCTGACGGCACCAGCCAGTACAGTCACCGTGTCCGCATCGTACTCGCGGAAAAAGGGGTTACCGTGGACATCGTCGACGTTGATGTGCATGACAAGCCCGAGGATTTGGCGGACCTGAACCCTTACAACAGCCTGCCGACCCTGGTGGATCGTGACCTGGTGCTGTATGAGCCGAATATCATGATGGAATATCTAGACGAGCGCTTTCCGCATCCGCCGCTGTTCCCGGTCTATCCCGTGGCCCGTGCCCAGAGCCGCCTGTGGATGCACAGGATTGAAAAAGACTGGTGTGGACTGGTTGAGAAGTTGCAGGCCGAGGACGGCACTCCTTCCCAGCTGGACAAGGCCAGGAAAGAGCTCAAGGAAAGCATCGTTTCCATCACGCCGATTTTCGCTGAAAAACCTTTCTTCATGAACGAGGAATTCACCATCGTGGATTGCTGCGTCCTGCCGATTCTCTGGCGTCTGCCGGAAATTGGCATCAAGCTGCCGGAAACCAAGGCGACCAAGCCGCTGATCGACTACCGCAACCGGTTGTTCGAGCGTGCCTCGGTCCAAGAAAGCCTGTCCGAGCAGGAAAAGGAAATGAAGGTTTAGCTTTAGCAGCAGGGACAGTGCAACGGTCCCGTGAACCGGGACCGTTGGTCACAAGCGGGTAGGGGGCGCGCCGGGCAGGCAACTCCCCAAGGGTCAGATTCCATGACAATGACTTCTCATCGCCCTTACATGATCAGGGCGCTCAATGAATGGATTCTTGAGAATGACTGTACGCCCTACATCCTTGTGAATGCCTATGCCAGGGATGTGCAGGTTCCACAGAGCTATGTCAAGGACGGCCAGATCGTCCTGAATATCTCCCCGGTCGCCGTGCAGGATCTTGTGATCTCAAACGCTGGCATCGAATTCAACGGCCGCTTTGGCGGCATCCCCACTCTCGTCTATGTGCCCACGCTGGCAGTGCTTGGTATCTATGCCAAGGAGAATGGCCAGGGCATGATTTTTGATACCGACGATCCCATTCCCGAGCCGCCCGGTCCAGGAAAGCGGAAAAAAGAGTCCAGCGATAAACCAAAAACCAGCAGACCGCCTTTACGTGTCGTGAAATAGGCGGCTCCGGAACGGGAATTACACAGTAGCTGCTACGCTCGCCATCTCTTCGTTAAAAACTTTTTCGAAACACGGGCCCGTGCTTCAGCACTGTGCCCGGTTCTCAAAAAAGTTTTTGCCTCGATTTGCCTTCGCTCGCGACGCTACCAAAATTTGAACTTTGATGGGCGTTCTGCAAAACGAACGCCGGGGCGATAAACGCCCCGGTGTAGATACTGAATTGGTGGGTGTTTTCTGGCTTAGTTGATGTATTCGAAAGCGCGGACGACTTTGGTCACGCCCTTTGTATTTGAGACGAGATTTACGGTTTTGTCCGCTTCCTCCTGGGTCAGCAGGCCCATTAAATAGACCACACCGTTTTCCGTGACCACCTTGGTGCGCAGGCCGCTGACTTCGCTGTCGGCAAGCATCAGGGTCTTGATCTTGGCGGACAGCCAGGCGTCGTTGCTTCTTGATAGAAAGGTAGTGGCACCGGCCACTTCGAGTTCGTTGTAGACTTCCTTGACGCGGGAGCTGGACGACCTGGCCACGCGGGTTGCCAGGTTTTTCATGTCCTGTGACGGCACCTGGCCGACCAGCAGGACCGTGGCATTGAAGCTGACCACGTTGATGTGTGAATTCTTGAGCTGTTCATCTGCGGCGTTCAGGTTCACCTTGATCGTGGTTTCGATGCTGCCGTCATCCATCATGGCGCCCATGGAGCGGCGACCGCGATTTTCCTCGACGCCGTCGTCACCGGTGGTGGCGCTGATCACCGAAGCACAGCCATTAAGCAAGAAAAGCACACTGCAAAGTAATCCTAGGCGAAGAATGGAACTCGGCATTTAATCACCCCCAAAGAGTTGTGTGTCTATCAGGTCGCACAGGCAATGAATGACCAGCAGGTGAACTTCCTGGATGCGCGCCGTGCTGGTCGACGGCACACAGATCTCGACATCGTTGTCCCCCAGCAGTTCCCGCATCTTGCCGCCTTCCTTGCCGGTGAGCTGTATGACAGCCATGTTGCGGTCATGCGCGGCATGGATAGCATGTATGACATTCGGCGAATTGCCGCTGGTGGATATGGCCAGTAGCACATCCCCGGCCTGGCCCAGCGCGCACACCTGCTTCGAGAAAACTTCCTCAAAGGAATAATCGTTGCCGATGGAGGTGAGTGTGGATGTGTCCGTGGTGATGGCGATGGCAGGCAGCGGCGGGCGTTCGCGCTCGAACCGGTTGAGCATTTCCGCGGAGAAATGCTGGGCGTCACCCGCGGAACCACCGTTGCCGCAACTGAGGATTTTCTTTTCCTGGAGAAGTGCCTGGACCATACAGTCCGCGGCATTCACGATGAAGGGCGTCAGTGCTTCCATGGCCTGCATCTTGGTGTTGATGCTGGCATTGAAGTGCTGCTTGACGCGTTCCTGATGATTCATATTAGCGGGTACCTATTATAAATAAGGGAAAATCAAAAAGCATTTTTTATCCACCGGAACTCAAGGCCGCCAGTACCTTCATTGATGCCGACCACGTCGAAACGACACGGCATTCTGTTGGTAAGACCATGTTTTTGCAAGAACAGCAGGGCAGTGCGGCGGATTTTTTCCTGCTTGTGCCGCGTTACGGTGGCAACCGGTGACCCGTGCGCGCTGGCCTGGCGGTACCGCACTTCCACGAAGACCAGGTATTCCCCGTCGCGGGCGATGAGGTCGATTTCACCGCAGCGGCCAAGGTAATTGGATTGGAAGTCGGTAAGCCCCTGCGCGGCAAGGAAATCCCGGGCAAGCGTTTCAAAGTATGCCCCTTTTTCACGCCGGCCACGCGGGCGTCTGAAAAGTCCGGAGAGTGTCTCTTTCATGCGCCATCCATGGCTGCGGTGCAGGTCTCAGGGAGAATTCCCGCCGGTTTCTGTTACCGCGAGACCCTGCATCACGCGCGCCCAGCTCAGTTCCCTGAGGATATTATGGTTTTCACCGAGCCTGAGCAGGCCGGTAGCGCCGTAGATCTGGCTGTCAGGCACCTCGCTCAGCTGCTTGAGCCGGGGATAAAGCCTGAAGGCATCGACGCCGAATGCCTGCAGTCGAAGAGTGAGGGCGCTGTTCTGCGGGAACAGGTCGGCGGTACGTGCCTTCAGTTCGTCGTTGAGTCCGAGCAGCCAGGGGCTGTCGCCGAACAGGATCCCGTTCAGGTCGTTGTCGACCAGGGGGCGGGGAACCCCGGAATAAACATCCTGGCTGGCATACACCGGGATGTCGCCCGCATAGAGATATGCCAGGGTCGGGTTGATCTGGCGGGCCGGGCCCGGTTCGGCGATGAGGAAAATGAAATCGATATCCTGGCGCCGGCGCTGGATGAATTCCACGTCCTCCCGGATCAGGTCGCTTAACCGCTCTTTCCTGGCCTCGCTGTCGTCGATATCCAGCAGGGCTTCGGTAATGCCCGTATAGTCGTCCCGGAATTCTTCCATGGCCACGATCTGTCCACCCAGGGAGAGCCAGTGATCGATGAAGCTGGCGCGCTTGCGCTGGTAAAAATCATCCGCACTGACGGCCGGACTCAGGATGGCCGCGAGGCGATGCCCGTCTTTCCATGCCCGGTCGGCGATCTGCACGGCCTCGTTTTCCGGCGACAGCGCAAACTGGAACAGGGAGTCCGACAGCGGGCTGGAGCCTTCAATATTATTGAGTGCCAGGGTTGGCACGGGCAATGAACGTTCGGCATGCAGTTGCGCTACGAGCTGTTTTTGCAGGGGGCCGATCACCATCTGCGCGCCATCGGCGACGGCCTCGCGGTACAGCGGAAGGATGTCGGTGGAGTTGCCGGTATCGTAAAGACGAACTTCAGGAACGCGGCCACCAATCTGCAGGACGTCATAATAGGCGCTCATGAAACCGTCGCGAATAACCGTTCCGGGCAGCGTGTTCAGGGGCAGCAGCAAGGCGAGACGTGCGGGGCGTTCCTCCGCCATTGTCTCGACCAGTTGCATGGCCTGTGGCATGTATACCGCCGCCGGGTGCCTGCTCCAGGTGTCACGCCAGCGGTCGAGTTCGACAACCTGGCGATCCAGGTTGTACTGGTAGGCCTTGCCGACCAGACCCAGTTCATACCAGCCCTGGAACTCGAAGCGGCGCTCCGCGCTGGCCAGTGTATCGAGTGAATCCGCATCCAGGGCGATCAGTGCATTCCAGATCTGCTCATGGTTGACGGGCACCAGTCTCAGCGGCAGCAGTTTATCCGCCATTATCCGCGCCTGGGCGCTGGCCAGGTATTCTCCCGTCCCGAAATAAAGTTCACCCCGGAACAGGTAGATTGACATCTGCTTGTTTTCCGGCAGGCGGGGAAGCTGGACCAGCCTGTCGCTGGTGAGCAGCTGCAGGGCAGTATCCTGCTGGCCGGCATCGGCTAGCAGGCGCGCATGCAGCAACAGGATATCCGCGGCGAGCTCCAGCGGCACGGTTTCCGTGTCCAGTGTTTCCAGCAGCAGGATCGCATCAGTACTGCGATCGAGGCTGTTCAGCAGCAGGGCCGCCTGGTAGAGCACGGTTTCGCGCTGCGGACTGGCCGCTGCTGCGCCCTGGGCGAGGAGCAGCTGGAGAGTGTCTTCATCGGCGTCCGCGACGCGTGGAATATCGCCCGGGTCCGGTGCCTGCCGATTCTCGAGGGGAACACTCGCGCAGGCTGCGAGCACGAGCAACAGGCAACCGGCGAGCAGCCTGGCGGAAAGTTGCTGGAACGCGAAGTGACTCAGGGTGATTCTCGAATACATGGCCTTGATCGGAATAGTATACTCCACTCTCTGTATAGCAGCATTCACGCGGATTTGTTACACGAATTACAGGAATTATCATGGCACTGACACCCTCCAACATGCTTCCCCTGGGTACCCGGGCACCGGATTTTCACCTGCCGGACACATCGGGGCGCACCGTCTCCCTGGCGGACTTCAGCAAGGACAAGTTGCTGATAGTGGCCTTCATCTGCAACCACTGCCCCTTTGTCAAACATATCCGGGCCGGGCTGGCGCAGCTCGCGGATGACTACATGCCCAGGGGTGTTGGCTTTGTCGCGATCAACGCCAACGATGTGCAGGCCTACCCCGATGACAGCATGGAAAATATGCAAAAAGAAGTGCAGGAAGCGGGGTACCATTTTCCGTACCTGCTGGATGAGTCGCAGTCAGTGGCCCATGCGTATGATGCTGCCTGCACGCCGGATTTCTACCTGTTTGATGAGGCCCGTAATCTTGTCTACCGCGGGCAGATCGATGCCAGCAGGCCGGGCAACGATATTCCGGTGACCGGGGAGGACCTGAGAAAGGCGATGGACATCGCCCTGGCTGGTGGCGAGATTTCGCCGGACCAGACACCCAGTGTCGGCTGCAACATCAAGTGGAAACCCGGCAACGCACCGGAATGAGACAGGCCTGAATCCATGTCTACGACAGAACCAGGCTGCTTGTATATCGTCGCCACGCCGATCGGCAATCTCGAGGATATTACCAGGCGTGCGGTTGCCGTGTTGGGCGAGGTGAATGCCATCGCCGCCGAAGATACCCGCCACAGCAGGAGTCTCCTTCAGCATCTGGGAATCAACACACCCCTGTTTGCCCTGCACGAACACAATGAAACCGCCGCCGCGGAAAAAGTGGTGGCCCGGCTGCGCAGTGGCGAGACTGTTGCGCTGGTCAGTGATGCCGGCACACCGCTGATATCGGATCCTGGTTTCATCCTCGTCCGTGAAGCGCGCCGGGCAGGCATCCCGGTGATCCCGGTGCCTGGCGCGAGCAGCATCCTGGCGGCACTGTCCTGCAGCGGCCTGCCCACCGATCGATTCATCTTTGAAGGATTCCTGCCGGCCAAAGCCGGCGCCAGGCTCAAACGCCTGAATGAACTTGCCGGCGAACAGCGGACCCAGGTCTATTTTGAGGCCCCCCACCGCATCGAGGCGTGCCTGTCCGACATGCATGAGGCCTTCGGGGCGGCACGCCAGGCTGTCGTCGCGAGGGAGCTCACCAAGACCTGGGAAACCTTTCTCACCGGTACCCTGGCAGAATTACTGGAGCAGGTCCGGGCGGATGCCAACCAGAGCCGCGGTGAAATCGTTGTCGTGGTCGCCGGTCATGAGAAGCTGGCGGAAATGGATGCCGAAGCGCTGCATCTGCTGGATGTGCTGCTGGAGGAATTGCCGTTGAAGCAGGCCTCCGCCCTGGCAGCGAAGTTTACGGGCCTGAATAAAAAGCAGTTGTACCAGGCGGGCCTGGACAGAAAGAAAGAAACCGATTGATTCAGCTGGCGACCAGCATGCTGGACAGCAGCGTCGCAATCCCTAAGAAAGACATGAAGCCGGCAATATCGGTCACCGTGGTCAGTACGATGGATGACGATTGTGCAGGGTCGAGGCCGAAACGTTTCAGCAGTATGGGTATGACTGCGCCGGCTGTTCCGGCAATCGTCATGGAGATGATCATCGCCAGCGCCATCACCACTGCGAGACCGAAACTGCGACTCCACAGGTAGACTCCCAGCGAACAGGTGAGCGCGATGCCGACACCATTGACGAAACCGGCTCCGAGCTCCTTCATCATCACCCGGAACCAGTGGCGCATGGTGATCTCGCGTACAGTGAGTCCGCGCATGGTCACGGCCAGCGACTGTGCGCCGGTGTTCCCGGATTGTCCTGCGGCAATAGGCAGCAATACGGCCAGTGCCGTGAACTCGGCAATGGTGCCTTCAAACAGGGCGACCACTGCTGAAGCAGCGAACGCCGTCAGCAGGTTGATCTGCAGCCAGGGCTGGCGTTTTTTCACGGCAAAGAAACTCGATGACAGGGCTTTTTCGTCCCTGCTGGCGCCCACCATGGTCGCCATGTCGGTGGCCAGGTCTTCCCTCAGGGCTTCGATGAGTCCCTGGCTGCGGATGATTCCCACCATCTTGTGATTGACGTCGACCACCGGCATGACGGCCACCTGATACTTGTCGAGTTTCTCGATGACATCTTCCATGGAATCCATGACGTCCACGAATGCGGCCACCGGTCGCGACAGGGTGGACAGCTTGACGTTGCCGTCAGCAAGTACCAGCTGGTGGATGTCGAGGAAACTGTCCAGCTGCATATTGTCGTTAAGCAGGAAGAGGTGCTTGATGTTGCCTGTTTCCTGTCTGCGCAGCAGGTCAAGAGCCTCATCCACGGTCAGGTGGCGGCTGCAGGCGGAAAACTCCGGGCTCATGGCCCGGCCGACGGAGTTTTCCGGGTAATCGAGCAGGGTGCGGAATTCGTTCGCCGTGCGTTTGTCCATGTCGGCAAACAGGGCCTCGCGCTCCCTCGGCGTCATGGCGTTCAGCTGCGTGATGGAGATGTTGGTATCCATGTTGACAAGGATGGTGGCGGCAGCGTCGCGCGTAATTTTTTTAAGCACGGCAGTGACTGATCCCGGCGACATCCTGTCCATGACGCGGGCAACGATATGAGGTTGCTGCGTGGCCAATATTCCTGCCACTTCTTCTGGTTCCAGTTTCTCCAGGAAGCGGGCGGCGTCATCCGGATAATCCAGGAGGAATGCCTTGTTGAGATTTTGTACCGGTTCGAAAATTTCGGCCTGAGAGTTTTCCATGGGGATTTTCCTGGTTATTTGCGCTCGCTTTCCACCGCTTCGCTGACCGAATTCAACAGTGCCAGCAAAGATTGCCCGTAGACTTCGAAGATGCTGCTGACTGGGTCGCGTCCAGCCTGCTGATGATGCCTTTTCGCCTTGTTGTGATTCAGACCCTGGCGCAGTGTATGGTGGTGAAGGATGCCGAGCAGCTTGTTATTGCGGTTGGTGACAGGCAGATCGTCGGCAATTTCCCATGCCCGGTGCTCACCAGCCTGGGCCAGGATCATTGGTGCCGGCAGCGCCGGGCAGGAGGTGTCCATGATGGCTGAGACCTGCTGGTTCTCATTGGCTTTCAGAACATCCAGCAGCAATGTCCTGCCAAGGTATGTTCCTTCCCGGTCGACTATGTAGATCATATCGCTGCCGCCCGCAGTTTCCCTTGCCTTCAGGCTGCGCAGAACGTTCTTGCATTTAAGGTCATCAGCAATGCTGAGCATCGACGGATTCATCCAGGCACCCACCGTGTTGATCGGAAAGGACAACAGCAGTTCGCAGTTCTTGCGCAGCCCGGCTGGCAATTCATCCAGCAGAAGACGGCGTCTGTTCTGGTCAACCAGGCGCAGGATGGTAGTGACGCTGGTGTTGTCCAGGTCGGAGAGAATGGCGCCGGCATCCTCTATGTCCAGCCGTTGCAGCAGGTTGCTGGCAAGTTCCGGCATCATGTAGCGCAATACCGACGAGGAATAAGCGGGTGGAATGGATGCGAACAACCTGGAGACCGCGTTGGGGTCAGTTTGTTCCAGCACCCTGACCGCCGCTTTCGGATGTTCGGTCATGAAGCGCAGGGCAAAGGATATATCTTCCTTGGTTTCCATGGTGAGTCTCTGAGCCTAGCCTTGCGCCTGTGTGCTGCCGGTATTGATGATACTGATTTGTTCATGGAAGTACTTGGCGGGAATGGTTGCCTGACCGCGCTGGGTTTCCAGGACTATGAACGCCTGCGACATTTCAACGATTTCACCCTCCAGTTCCCCCACGCGGATGCGGTCGCCGATCTTGCAGTACTTGCGCGCATACTGCGCGCCGATGATATTGGCCACCATGGTGCGTGCGCCGAGGCTGAAGGCGAGTGCAGCGCCAGCCAGCAGGATGGCGACGGACGCAACGATGATGTTGCTGAGAAAGTCGATGTTCAGGCCGATCTGCTCCACGCCGATGATGATGGAGCTGAAAATGATGACGATCTGTACGGAACGTGCCATACCGGCACTTTGCGTGATGTGTGCGCGTTCCGCCGCGGAATAGATCGTTGATTTGGCCAGGTTACTGAGCAGGAAACCCCCGAGAATAATCGCGAGACCGGATACGAGGCCTGGCAGGTACCCGACGATGCTTTCAAGCCAGCCGGTGAACAGCTCCCAGCCCAGGATGTTCGCGCCCACGGCGAGAGAGAACAGGATGACGATCCAGAAGACCACCTTGCTGATGATCAGCGAATAAGAGGTCTGGATGCGTTCCCGGTTGATATTGTCGATCTTGGTGATGCGCCCGAACAATGCATCGAGACCCAGGATCAGCTTGCGCGTACTCAGGCTGAGCGCATGTGCAGCCAGCCAGCCGATCAGCAGTACACCAATGGTTGCCAGGACCTGGGGAAAATACTCGATGATTTGCTGGGTGAACTGGGTAAAAGTCTCGTTGATTACAGCTTGCCAGCTGAAATCGGAATCTGCGCTCGCTGCCATGACATTATTCCCTTGCTGATTTATTTCAGGGCCTGTGCTTTCCAGGATTACCAAAGATTATCCCATTGTTCATGGCGTTCACCAGCGCCCACGCAATCTTTCATGGTCTTTTAATTCGCCCTTCATTACACTGGCGCCCTGAGTCGGCCAGGCAATCGCTGTGAACTGCCCGCAAGGGCAGGGCATAGAGGAAAGTCCGGGCTCCACAGAGCACAGCGCCAGGTAACACCTGGGGGGCGCGAGCCTACGGAAAGTGCAACAGAAAAGAAACCGCCACACCGGCACTAACCTGCCGGGTGGTAAGGGTGAAATGGTGCGGTAAGAGCGCACCGCATGGGTGGCAACACTCCATGGCAAGGTAAACCCCGCTGGGAGCAAGGCCAAATAGGAATCCACTGGTGTGGCTCGCACCGGATTCGGGTAGGCTGCTGGAGCACGCTGGTGACAGCGTGCCGAGATGAATGGTTGCCCACGACAGAACCCGGCTTACAGGCCGACTCTTTT
>JALRBG010000147.1 GCA_023257855.1 Pseudomonadales bacterium
ATTTTTTTAGACTAATATTCCAGGGTATATATGTTCCATTAGTATCTAACATCCACCATTCTTTCTGATTAACTAAAACGGCATTGTAAATATCTGCTTTTTTACCTATGTCTTCCGCAGCAGGTAAAATATTAATTTTTAGGTTTGATGAATCGGAAGTTGTAATTTGAGAGGAGGAAGCCAGGCCATCAACAGCAAGCTGAAATGTGGTTTTCGAACCCTTACCATTCGATTTAATTGCAACTACTTTCGAATAAGAAATTTCTTCTGCAAAACTAGAAAAGGAAAAGAAAGCGCTTATAGCAACATTGAAGGAAATAAAAAATATCTTGCAAATGATACTCATATAAATCCCAAATATTTATATTCGTTTCTTTTAAGCTTATTAATCCTATATAAATTTACAAGATAGATTATATTTTATTTATTCAAAAGCTCTTTATACTTCAAAAAATACTGCTAAGGCTGTCTTCTAAAATTGGGGGTTTATAATTGGGTTTTTGTACTGCTCTTGTTTGTAATACTTCTATTGGTAATTCTCCTATTATTGACTGCCCTAGTTGCAAATAGGGCGTATCAGATAGCTCCCCCATTTAAATCTTCCCTTGTAGTATCTTATGTTCGTATAATTTTATAAGCCAATTTAGTATACTTCGGATATTTATGTTGAAGTGTTTAAGCTCATTATTCCAAGCAGAAAAAAACCTGAATAACACATAATAGACTTTATTGTACTAAATCAATCTTTTTGGGTGGTGAGTTAAAGTGTGTCGTTTTTTTAACACACCAAATAAAGCAAAAATCGCTGTAAGTCGTTGATTTTATTAAAGGGCCTATAACTCAGTTGGTTAGAGTAGCGGACTCATAATCCGTTTGTCCCTGGTTCGAGTCCAGGTGGGCCCACCATTTTTCCAACAGGAAAATGGTCATTCTCTCCCAGCCATCATCGGCACATCTTCGAAAGTCCAACAGGCATACAGTCGTCCCTGGCACCGAAGCCAGACCAGATAAAACGCCGGACAAAGTTCAACTGAACGTTGGAGATAACAATGAAAAGCAATCCAGAAGTTGCAAGTGTCGGTTCCATCCTTGCGTATCGTTATGCAAATTTCCAGCTGATACACAGGGCCATCATACGGATGCAGACAGCCGTCATGTCATCTTTCGTTAACCTGAAAGTGCTGATAGCGAGCCAGGCTGGCGTTTCAGGCAAACACTGAGAATTAAAGATCAAGAGGCGTACCGGTTTAAGGAGCAACATCTGACAAGGATTTCACCCCAAATTCCACGGGATACCGGTCAGCTCATGATGAAACTGCATCGATGATTATCGAAACGACATATGAAGTAGTACGACATAAAGGAAACCAGCAGGCATATACCCCTGTACCTGCATAACCCCAGGATTCCAGTGAAAATCCCTTGAGGCAAGCGTGTGTCTAACCCACTTGGGCCATGCTTGCTTTTTTTTGGGGTTCTTTTAAAGCCTATTGAACAGCATTGATATCTACAGCCTCATCCGAGGATGGCGCCATGTAGATATCCAGGCCGCCGTCGTTCTCACTCCGCTCGGGAATCGGCTCTCCCCTTGACCGTGCCAGTGCGACTCTTTCCTGGTAGCGCTTTTCCGCCCGGAGCGCATTGGCCACGAAGAAATTACCTTCATGGCAGGAATACTCGAGCACCTCGTAATCCGGCTGTGTCGTCAATGCCAGGCGGAAAGTCCACGGAGTTTCGAAAGTACGCGGATCCTCGACCGTTACCCGATACTCAATCATGTCCGGATCTATGCGAGTGAACCGCTCTGTCAGCACCGCATCCTCGCTGTGGGCAAAGCGGCCAAGGCTAAGCTTGTCGGTGAAGTTCCTGGTCTCTACAACCAGCGTATCGCCCTCAAAATGACCCCGCGACACGCCCATATACTGCCTGAGCCCGGCTTCGGGTAAAGCCGCACCATCCAGTGGAATAATACGGGTGTCATGGAGCATCTCATAAGTGATCGCCACTTCCGTGGGTGATTGCACGATGCGCATGGCATCACCGTAGAGTGAAGGCAGGATGGAGCCTGTCACGCCCCTGGTGATGCAGCGGTCATAATAGGAAAAGTCAGCTGTGGTGTTGAACGGGCCGTTAGCCTGGCCGCGCCTAGCCGCCAGTTGGCGCTGCTCACCCTCTGCGGTCAGCGGCGGCAGGCGGCCATCCGACGGTTCGACGATATACGACGTATAACCGAACACCCGCGTCCCGACTTCCGAGGAGTCGATTGCACTCAGCTGCAGGCGCTCGTTGCCCTCGAATTCCTCACCCTGCCGCAGGGAAGCGAGTCCGATGTTGCCGCCAGTGGCGCGCTGGTAAAACTCTTCCGCATTAAGGGTCTCTCGACCCCCAAATTCCACAGGCCGTTCCATGGGAATTCCGACCATGTCGCGACTGGTGTAGGTCCCTTCAAGGTTCGGGTCACCCCAGGAAAAACGCGGCACCTGCCAGTTCTGGTCCGCGAAGGCCGCTGCCGTGCGCTCCGCCGGCACCGGTACATCATTCTGCGCCATAGCCAATGGGGCGCCAGCAATAGCAAGCATCGATGCAAGCAGTCGTGGCTGGACGACATGCAGCAAATTTTTGCTTCTTTCCTGGCCGTTAAACCCGGTTTGCCTTCGCAACATTCCTATTCCCCCGATAAAGCAATGTGTGTCTATAATAGGTCAGATGAAACCACGACTGCTACCCGACCTTATCCGATTTCTTGTTGTTTTGACATGCAGCATCGTCACTGCCTCCTTTGCTATCGCCCAGGAGCGTGAGCCCCCGGAACGGATCAATGGCAAACCCAACCTGAACGGTATCTGGCAGGCCTTCAATACAGCCAACTGGAACCTGGAAGCTCATTCTGCCGAGGCCCTGGAAGATTTCTGGCAACTGGGTGCCATAGCTGCAATACCTGCCGGCAACAGTGTTGTTGTTGGCGGCTCTATTCCTTACCTGCCCGAGGCATTGGCAAAGCGCGAAGAGAATCGGCGGGGCTGGCCGGCCGCCGATCCGGAAACCCTGTGTTACATGCCCGGTATTCCACGCGCCACGTACATGCCCCACCCTTTCCAGATCGTCCAGGGCGAGGGCGATATCATGACCTTCAGCTATACATTCGCCAATGCCAACCGCCCCGTGTACATGAATCCGGATGATCACCAGATCGCCCCGGTCGACACCTGGATGGGCAGGTCCAATGGCTCCTGGGATGGCGACACCCTGGTCATCGAAGTGAATTCCACCATCGACCAAACCTGGCTGGACCGTGCAGGCAACCATCACAGTTATGCCATGGTGGTAACCGAGCGCTATACGCCGGTTACCGAAAACATCCTGATATACCAGGCTACCATTGATGACCCGCAGACCTTTTCACGGCCCTGGACCATTGAAATGTACCTGTACCGGGACGTTGATCCGAATGCCAGGCTTTATGAGTTCAATTGCGTGGAATTTTCCGAGGAACTGCTTTACGGCGACCTGATGATCAGGAACCCGGATCGCGCCGAGTAAAGTAAACGCGAACATAAATACAGAAACAGAGGTTTCCACGATGCCCGGTAAATCCACAACCCACAAGGTCCTGGCCGTTATTTTCGGACTCCTAACCAGCCTCCCGGCTGCGGCTCACCACTCTTTCTCTGCGGAGTTCGATATCAACCAGCCTATCCAGCTCCGCGGCCAAGTCATCCGCATGGTGTTCACCAATCCGCATTCATATATCTATATCAGCGTCACCACCGACAGCGGCGATGTCCAGGAATGGGCCATTGAAGGTGGCGCGCCCAACGCACTGATCCGTCGCGGCTGGAACCGCGACTCGCTGCCCGCCGGCACGGAAGTGGTCGTGCTGGGTTATCGATCAAGGGATGGGGAAAACCGCGCCAGCGGCGGCGCCATCACTCTGCCGGACGGCTCTGAACTGGACGCCACCTCGGCGGGTATCGGCGCTCCTCCCGGGCAATAAGCATCACTACGTTTTCAGCACTCAGGCCAGCGCCTGCCTCACATACTCCGGTGATAACGGCAACCGGCGTATACGCACTCCGGTTGCATTGAACACGGCATTGGCCACTGCGGCCGGCACCGTGACATGGCTTGGTTCGCCGGCGCCGCCGGGTGGCAAATCCGGCCGGTTCAGCGTCACGATCTCGATACTTTCCGGCGCATCCCGGATATCCAGGATCGGGTAACTCAGCCAGTCGACGCTGCGTACCATTTCTTCATCGAAACGCACTTCCTCGAACAGGGTACGGCTCAGTCCCTGCACGATATTACCTTCAATCGTCGTACGCAGGCTCTTGGGGTTGATGATCAAGCCGCAGTCATGGGCCACGTAGAAACGTCGTGCCCACACGCGTCCGGTAGACGGTTCCACTTCCACATCGCAAACCGTGGCAACGTATCCTCCGAAGGCCGTGGCCAGTGAAACACCGCGACCGGTCAGCAGTTCGCCGCTGCGTTTGCTCTGCGGGGCAGGCTGGGTTTCCCAGCCGGCCAGCTCAGCGACGGCCTCCAGTACAGCCCGCTCACGGTCATTGGTGAGGTGCTGCAAACGCAGCGCGATGGGATCCTGCCCTGTGGCGACAGCGACCTCGTCGATAAAACTTTCGTGGGCAAAGTGAACCTGCGGCTCCTGCGGTGCGCGCATGTGTGATGTCCGCAGCGGCGAGGCTTTCTCCTGCAGCGGCGCAATGGTTTCCCAGTACGCCACGCTGTTGGGGAATTCATAGGATTCGGTCGGCGCGCCGAAATTATGCCGCCCTTCCCGCTCGTAACCGGTGAGCTGGCCCACAAGCGTGTCCTTGGGTTCGGATGCATTGAACCAGACATCCCAGCCCGACATACCCTTGGCATGGAAATACCAGGCATTAATCGCATTGTCCTGTCCGATACCCGCCCGGCAATTGATCACGCAGGGCGGCGCTTTGGGATCCCAGGCGTGGCCCTCATGGCGCATCCACTGCATGCGCACCGGCTGACCCAGATGTTGCGATAGCAATGCCGCTTCATACGCCGCCTCGTCGGCATCACTGCGACCGTAGGAACCGGGGCCGGGCTTCCAGATGACCCGCACCTGCTCCGGGTCCATGCCCAGGATCTGCGCGATACCGTTGCGGGTATCGTGGGGCTTCTGGGTATCGGAATAGATTTCCGCATAACCGTCTTTCACATTAGCGACACCCAGTGACGGTCCCATGCGGGCATGGGACTGGAACGGCAAGAAGTAGCTTGCCTCAAGCCGCGAATCCGCATTGGCTATCGCACTCAGCGTTGGCGCTGTTTCATAGGGCTGGCCGCCAAAGCCGCCGGTGGCGCTGTTACCGGTCGCGGGGCTGTTCTCGATATGATCGAAGAGTTGTGCCATCGGCGGAAACGGGTCATCTGCCTGGCTCCACGTCACCACAAGTTCCCGGGATGCACGGATCGCGGCCCATTCGGTGTCGGCCACCACGGCCACGAAATCGCCCAGGCGCACGACGCGTGCGGACTCGATACCCGCGATCGAACTTTCATCGACTGCAACAGGCACCTGGTTGGCCACCGGGGGACGCACGGCACGAGCGTGGACCATGCCGGGCAGCACAACATGGTGACAGTACTCGGTCGTCGCCATGATCTTGCCCGGTATGTCCTTGCGCGGCACGGACGTACCGACCACGCTGTAATCGGCAACTTGTTTCGGCTGCGCCTGCCCGAACACGTTCAGGCCGTTGCCAAAGTTGCCGTTCCAGTCCAGTTCGGTATCGAGGCCATCGGCGACCAGGTCAGCGTAGCTGATGCGCCGAGAGGCATTGGCAGCCGACACGACGCCATTGCTGACAGTGAGTGAACCAGCGGGCTGCCCCAGCACGGCAACGGCACGCTCTAGCAGCACACGGCGGGCCTCGGCGGCGGCATTGCGCAGGGCATTGGCGCCCTGCCTGCAACCACTGGAGCCGCTGGCACCGCCCTGGTTGACCGTGCGATGGGTATCGCCCATCACGACATTGACAAGACTCACATCCAGGTCGAGTTCCTCGGCCACCACCTGGGCTATGGCGGTATCCACGCCCTGTCCCATGTCCATCTTGCCGAAAAAGGCCGTGACGACACCGTCGGTGTCAAAGGACAGCCAGGTATCGAGTTGGGCAGGACCAATCGGCCGGGGTGACGCTGCCAGGGTCTGCGCCTGGCTGCTGTTCATCGTGAGAATATTGAGGCCGCCGCCAGTGGTGCAGGCGAAGACGATGGCGCCCTGGCCCATAAAGCGGCGGCGTGCGATATCGACGGGCTGTTTATGCTTACCCATGCTGCACCTCCCCGTTTTCATAGTCGCTGACGCGCGTACCGGCCACTGGCTGACCCAATGCCATGGCGTCGGCTGCCCGGCGTACGGCTCTCATAATGGCCATATGCGTACCACAGCGGCATTTGAGGCCAGTGAGCATCTGCCGGATTTCCGCATCGCTGCGAACGGGATCCTGTTCGAGAGCGGCAACGGCCGTCATCATCCAGCCGTTGGAGCAGTAGCCGCACTGCGCCGCCTCTTCCTCGATGAAGGCCGCCTGCACGGGGTGCGGGTTTTCAGGAGTGCCGATTCCGTCCAGCGTACGAATTTCGCCATTGACTGCTGCGGAAACCGGCAGGATGCAGGAACGCACCGCATTGCCGTTCAGGATGACTGTGCAGGCGCCGCACTGTGACAGTCCACAGCCGAACTTCGGGCCCTTCTGGCCCAGCTCGTTGCGCAGGGCATAGAGCAGCGGCATATCGGCCTCGGCTTCCACTGCCTGCCGTGTGCCGTTTACCACGAGGTTGTACAAAGGCATGATTTCAATCCCCCAATGGAACACATGTATCTCTGCCCGGAATCTAGCTTTTCCGGAAGCATTAGTCCATGGCTGCACGGCGGCTATGCCGTGGAGGGGGTTACTTGCGGGTGATGGCGCTGGCGGTGGCGTTGTTGGCCAGGTTCTGGCCTTCGCGCATGGCGGCCGTGAGGCCGATGATGTACTGGTTGGTGGTGCCGAAATAGGTATCAGAGGCAACATCGAGGTTGCTGGAGGCGACATTCAGGACGCGCAGGTAAAGCCTGCCGGGCGGGTTGTCGTCGCCATAGCGGGGCGCATTGCTGAACATGCCCTCCCTGGTCATTTCAACAAGTACTTTCATGACACGGGTCAGGTTGTTCTGCATTTCCGCCTGGGTGAGCCTGGTTTCCTCGCCTTCTCCATTCACGCCCAGCGCCAGTTCCAGCGCCGCCTGTCCGACCTGGTCTGCCGTAGCGGTTTCCGCGGAGACGCCTGCCGGCAGACGCCCGAGAATGGCACTGCGAGTTTCACTGGAACTGAGTTGCGCGGAAACGCCCAGGGATACCAGTGTACTCAACAGGAAAAAACCGATGCGCAGCATGGCCATGGAATGATCAGTTATCCAGGAGTGCGTCGATGAAGGCGACGGTTTCGCTGTACCCCATCATTTCAGCAAGGTCGCGCGGCGTCATGCCCCCGACATCCCTGGCATGAAAGTCCACGCCCTGTTCCCAGGCATACTGCAGGGCAGCGTTCCAGCCGGCCTTGGCCGCACCGTGGGCGACATTGTGGCCGTTGGAGGCGACATCATGGATATTGGCGCCGGCATCGACCAGCAGTCTCATGATGGCTGCCGCCTGCTCCGCTGTCTTGTATTCCCCCGAAATCGGGTACTCCATGAAGATGCCGTAGACACGCCACACACCCGCTGCCGTCAGGATCGGGGTGACATCGTAAATCTTGTTGGCGGCGTTTACGTTGGCGTCATAGGCCAGCAGCAATTCCACGGCTTCCACGTCGCCCGCTTTGGCGGCCTTGTGCAGTGCCGTCGCACCACCGTTGAGGACGCGGCCGTCCGGACTGGCATCGGTATAGCCGCGATCACCACCGGCGCGGAACGGCGGCTCCTTCTTCAGGCGCATGTCCGGGTTGATGCCCATCTCGAGCAGAGTCCTGGCGATATCCAGGGCGGTAAGCTGGTCCGTCGACGGCAGATCGCCGCGCCGGCTGCTGGGTATCAGGTGCAGGTCGATGGTGTGGTACAGGGCATTGCGTCCCCACCAGTCCCAGCGATGGATATCGGCACCGCGCTCAATAAGCAGGTTCGCAGCATCCCAGTGCAGGTTCAGGGTCGCCATCAGCAAGGGCGACTGCCCCCACAGATCGGTCAGGTCAATATCGGCACCGCCGTCAAGCAGGGCCTCGATGCAACCCTGGCACCCTTCCCTGGCGGCATACAGCAGCGGGGTATAACCACCCGGATCGATCGGCTTCACGCGCGGCTCCGACGTGATGTAGCGCGGCCAGCTGTTGTCCTTGCCGCGCGCATCCACCTGCGCACCATGCTCGATCAGCAAACGCACCATCTCAGGCTGGCTCTGGGAGGATGCCCACATCAGCGCCATCTGCTCGCCCCAGTGTTCCCGGGCATTCACATCGGCGCCGCGCTCGAGCAGCAACGTCGCCGTATCGGTATTACCCGTGCGGGCCACCGCCATGAGCAGGGTCTGGCCATCGGGGTTGGGAGATTCGGGATCGCCACCGGCATCAAGCAGGGACTGCATGATGGTGAAGTCGCCATGGACAGCGGCCACTGTCATGGGCGTGGCGTTGTAGTCATTTTTTGCGTTGGGGTCGGCGCCAGCTTCCAGCAGGCGTCTGACCAGAAGGGCATCCTTGTGATGCACTGCCCAATGCAGGGCCGTGGTGCCGTCTACCGAGCGTTCGGAGGCATCGGCACCCTGGTCCAGCAGGGCCAGTGCCGCAGGCTGGTTGTCCTGCTCGGCCAGTACCGGCAGTGAATCCGCCCCGAGTACCGGCAAGGCGGTCAGCAACAGTGCTGCGAGTGTGGTGCGCAGTACGTTCACGTCAGACTTCCGCGAACAGGCCCGTGCTGTCACCAAGGGATTCAACACCCGGGATACCGGCCCTGTCCAGGATGGTCAGGATCAGGTTGGCATGCGGCGTGTCCGCGGCATAGGCAAGATGCTGGCCGCCCTTGATGCGGCCGTTGCCCTTGCCGAAGATCGCCGACGGCAGCGGGTTGGCATTGTGCGCATTGGAGTCACTCATATTGCTGCCGAACAGGATGATGGAGTGATCGAGCAGTGAGCCGTCGCCGTCAGGGGTACTGCTTAAACGATCCAGGAAGCGTGCGAAGATTTTGGCATGGTATGCCTGCACGATCGCGCACTTGTCCATATTGGCCTGGATATAGCGGTGATGTGACAGCGGGTGGTAGGCATCGGAGATACCAATCTGGTTATAGGTCAGCATGCTGATTTCCGCGGAGATCATCATGCTGGTGATACGGGTCAGTTCCGCTTCATAGGCAAGCGCTGTCAGGTCGAGCATCAGGTTGATGTGCTCTTCCCAGTTGCCGGGCACGCCCAGTGGCGCATCCGGAATCTCAACACCGGTGAAATCCTGCTGGCCCAGTTTCTGCACCTGGCGTTCGACATCCCGCACCGAGTCCAGGTATTCCTCCATGCGCTGCTGGTCGGCATTGCCCAGACGGCCGGTCAGCGAGGAGGCGCTTTCGGAGACCAGGTCCAGCAGACTGAACTTCTGGTTCATGATGGATTCGCGCTCAGCGGCGGTGTCACCCTGGCCGAACATGCGGAAGAACAGGTTGCGCGGATTGTGCTCCAGCGGCAGCGGCTGGGTTCGTGTGCGGAATGAAATGGTGGAGCCATAGCCGCAACCCAGGGTGGGGTCACAGGCGCCTGCACTGGAGGCTTTCACTTCGGTGCACAACTCCAGCGAAGGGAAAGGCGTGTCCTGGCCAAGATATTGGGCCGCGA
The DNA here is from genome assembly GCA_023257855.1 of Pseudomonadales bacterium. Taxonomy (GTDB): domain Bacteria; phylum Pseudomonadota; class Gammaproteobacteria; order Pseudomonadales; family Pseudohongiellaceae; genus Eutrophocola. Next base: position 9,845 of record JALRBG010000147.1, read on the forward strand.
TCTGGTCGGCGGAAATGCCGTAGTTCGGATCGCTTTCATCGACGGTGAACGGCGAGGCGCAGCTCAGCCAAGTACCCGGTGACGTGGCATGCACGCCGGCGCCTTCTGCCGCCCGGTTGCGCAAGCCGCTGACGATGGTCATCTGGTCGCGGTATTTCTCCAGCGGTTTCAGTATGGGCGTCATCGCGAAACCCGTGCCCGCGGTTTTCGGCGTCCACTTGTCCATGATGGCGCCATGGGGGAAGTAGAAGAATCCCAGCTTGGGGCTCGGCGCGGCAGCGGTTTGCGCCAGCGCGGTGCCCGCCGGAATCATCGCATCCAGCAGCGGCAGGCCAATGGCGGTCCCCATGCCCCGAAGCATGGTCCTGCGTGACAGGTGTTTCTTGGATATAAACATGTGTCTTCCCCCGGACCCGCCCTCGGGCCCCTTTTATCCAGCTAGCGTTGTTTTGCGGCTGCTTTTCCAATAAAACTGGTCAATAACTATACAGCAAGTCTACTTCCCGGCCACTGAATTTGCTGCAAGTAATTCGCTTTCCGCCTCGTATTTCAGCCGGAACTGCTCGCTGTTGACGATGCCCATCACCAGCGAGGAAAAACGGTAATTATCTGCCGCGGCCTCACGCACGATCTGCCGGATCGCGGGCATATCCGGGTACTCGATACGGCGTCCCAGGGCAAACAGCATGAGCTTTTCCGTGAAGGTCTGCACGAACTGGTCGGGGCGCGCCATGATCGCCTTGCGCAGCTCGACCGGACCGGCAACGGGCGTACCGTCCGCGAGGACACCCGAGGCATCGATGGGCGACCTGGCCATGCGGTCGATATCGCGCCACCGGCCGACGGCATCGAAGTTTTCCAGGGCAAAGCCGAGCGGATCGATGACCCCGTGGCAACCGTTGCAGGACGGATTGGAGCGGTGCGATTCCAGCCGCTCCCTGACGGTGGTGAATTTCTCGCCGGCCTCGATCTCCACGAATCCCTCAACATCGGGCGGGGGCGCTGCGGGTGGTGTACCCATGATGTTTTCCAGCAACCAGGCGCCGCGCAGTACCGGTGAAGTCCTGTTGGGGTAGGAAGACACCATCAGGACGCCGCCTTTGCCGAGCAGGCCGAAGCGCCGCTCATCGGCCAGCGTCACGCGCCGGAAATCGGCGCCGCGAATATCGTTGATGCCATAATGCAGGGCCAGGTTTTCATTCAAGAAGGTGTGATCGGCTGTCAGCAGGTCCAGCACGCTGCGGTCGGCACCGAAGATGCTTTGCAGGAACAGCAGGGCTTCCTGGGTGAGGTCGTTGCGGATATTGCGGTCCACGTCGCGGAACAGTTGCGTATCGGGCGTGATGTTGTCCAGTTCGGCCAGCCCCAGCCACTGGAATCCGAAGTTGTTGGCCAGGTTCACGGCGCGCGGGTCAGCCAGCATGCGCCTGACCTGTGATTCGAGTACCGCCGGGTCCTTCAGGCCGTCATCGACGGCAATCTCCAGGAGGGTCTCGTCAGGGATGGAACTCCACAGGAAGAAGGAAAGGCGCGAGGCGAGTTCGAGACTGGTCAGCTCATAGGTCACGCCCGGCGGCAGTGATTCGGGGACGGGCTCGAGGCGATAGAGAAATTTCGGGTGGGCGAGAATGCCGGACAGGGCAAAGGCGACCCCCCTTTCAAACCCGCCCTCCGAGTAGCCGGACTCATAGAGCCGCATCAGCAGGTCGGTGTCTTCGTCCGCCAGCAGGCCGCGGAAGGCTTCGTTGGCGAGATCCGTCACGATGCTCCTGGCACAGGTGGCCTCGTCGGCGTCATTGTCCGGATGGCAGGAGAATATTTTTTGCCGGCTTGGTGTATCGCTTAGCCCGGTGGCGTTGACCGGACCGTAGATTTCGAACTGCCGCACCATGGCGATCTCATCCTGTCCCTTGCGAGGGGTCTGCTGCTGCAGGGGGGCATCGGATTCGGCGAATGAACGATGCAGGAAGAACACGGCGACCTTGTGCGGACCCGCGGTGGTGGTCACGAGAATATCGCGAAGCCTGGCGTTCATTTCATCGATGGCGGGTGCACGGATCTTGTCGAGGCGCTCGGCATCTTCGAGGCCGCCCATCTCGGTTTCAAAAAATTTACGTCCGTCGATGGTGGCCACCAGGGTATGCCTGTGCTCCATGCCCACAGTGGCGAGGCTGGCAGCGATACTGCCGATGTTCAGCAGGTATTCCCCGTCACTGGGAAAATAATGTTCGACCACGGCCCCGCCGCGCGTTCCCAGCGGCAGGCCTTCGACGTGGAACGACTGTCCCACGGTGGAGAAACTGTAAGGTGTGCCGGAAGGACGGGCATTGGCCGTGCCCACGGCCTGTTCACTCACGGTCCTGGCAGCGCTCAGGTACTGGTCGATGAAGGTCGGCGTCACCTGCAGTGCGGTGGCGACGTTGTCGAATCCATCCTCGGCACCATCGACCGGCAGCAGGGAATCCACGTCCACTTCCAGGCGCAGGAAATCCCTGACCGCGTTGGCGTATTCGGTGCGGTTCAGCCGATGCAGCAGTTTTTCACCGGGATTCTTGTAATCCCCTGGCTGGTCGAGGTTGCCTTCCAGCCAGGCGACGAATTCATCGACCTTCGCGTTGTCGGGTTTTTCCTGTCCCGGCGGCGGCATCATCCTCCCGCGCAGCTTGCGCACGACCTTTTCCCAGGTTTCGGCATCAGCAAGGATGCCATCATGCTCCATCAGGTCGAAGGCGAGCCCGCCGCTGTAGTCGTCCAGGTTGTGGCAGTCCATGCAGTACTCATCGAGCATGGCCCACTGGGCGTCGGCACGGGCATCGAGTGCTTCCTGCGTCGGCACTTCATTGACGGACAGCGCGGCCGACGCATCAACAGGGGATTCCTGCACGGCAGGACCGTCGCTGTCGCCACAACCGGCCAGGCACAACGCGATCGCCAGGAACAGGCTGGACCTGCGAGCGATGTCGGTAAGGGCTGTGGGTTTCGGATTGATCATCGGGTCGGCACCGGGTAAATGTCTCATGGGATGTTGAGCACCCGGTAATTCTGCGGATCGCGTACACGGCCCTGGAAGCTTTCAAAAGCCAGTGTCATGAACTGGGTGGGATCTCCCATCTGGGCATCGAACTCGGCGGTGTGATGCTCCGCCAGGATATCCTTGAGACTGTAGCTGTCGATCAGGGATCCATGGAAGCGGTCAAAAACGGTCAGGTACATCTGGTTCTGCGCCTGCAGTTCTTCCAGGGTCATGATGTCGCCGTACGCGGGTATGATGGTGGTACTTGTATCGGGCACCGTCAGCAGGGAAACGAAACCGTCGAGCAGGCCGCCGATGTAACCGCCGGTCCACCAGTCGATCTCCGGCCAGCGTCCGTTGGACACCATGCCGCCAGTCACGAGGACGTTCCCGCCCTCGAAGTAAACCCAGATGTCGCCATCAGTATGGGCATTCCAGGCGTGGCCAAAATAAATATGCTGATCACCGATCTGCATATCGGTGTCCTCATAAAAGATCGTGGTTGGTAATCCGGCTTCGGGCAGCGGCTCAAAGGTTTCACCGGACCAGCGCTGCCAGATTTTCGTGCCCAGCCACTGCCGGGTATTTTCGTGGGCGATGATCTCCACGCCTTCCCTGCCAAGCGGGATGTTGGCGCCGGTCTGGTCCGGATGCCAATGTGTGTTGATCAATGCCCTGATCGGGGTGCTGGGAAAGTTGGCATCGAGAACCTGGCGCAGGTCGTCGTACCAGTCGGCATGACCGCCATCAACCAGAATGAGTCCTTCGGTGCTTTTCACGGCCAGCACGTTGGAGTCCGGGCCCTTGATGAAAAGCATGTTGTCAGACAGGCGGCGGGTTTCCAGGGACTGTGCGGATACTGAAAGCGATGCAAACAACAGGCAACAGGTGAGTACAGCCAGTGTCCTGGTCCGGGAAAGGTGCTGCCTGGCGTTGCCCAAATTCATTGTTTTTTCGTATTGTGCGCCTAGACTTGTTCAGTCGGGCTGGTATTTAATAATGACAGTCTTTTTTCGGGATTTTTAAGCGATTTGAGTATATCGGTGCCGCTTGTATTTTTATAGAAATAATAAAGGAAAGATTATGCAACGCAAATGTAAACAGCTATTTTCACTGGGGATTCTTACTGTTCTCGCTTCCGTCACGCCGGTTTTTGCACACCACTCCCTGGTCGGGGAATTCGACACTTCCGTCAGTTTCGAAATTCGTGGAGCCATCACCGAGGTGGAGTGGACCAACCCGCACATCTGGCTGTACCTGGATGTCGCTACTGAAGACGGCAAGGTGGAAAAATGGCAGTGTGAAATGGGTTCACCCAACCAACTGATCCGCCAGGGCTGGGCGAAGGAAGACCTGCCGCTGGGCACGGTCATTCGCGCCAACGCCAACCCTGCACGTGACGGCTCCAACACCTGCAGCACAAGAAGGATCACGCTGGACGACGGCACGCCGGTTTTCTCACGCGTCGGCAACCAGTAACTCCAGTAACTACTGCTTTATCCCAGGGGGTATCAGGAACATGATTCCACGCAGGTTTATTTTCTCTGTTTTTTCCACGCTGCTGCTGGCCGGCGGATTCATCCAGCAGGTTTCTGCCCAGGATGACATTCCGCGTCTTGCCAGCGGCAAGCCGAACTTCAACGGCATCTGGGAATTTCCTTACGTGCCCGACATGGCGCGCAGCAACGGTCGCAACCAGTTCGGCCCAGGCGAACTGCCCTTTACCGATGCCGGCCGGCGCAATTTCGAAGCCTACAACGCCACCGATGGTGACTACACCGGCGCGTGCCTGCCCTTCGGCCACGTGCGCTCCATGAACTCGCCGAACCCGGTGCAGTTTTTCCAGACTGACGACGCGTTCGCCTACCTGTTTGAAGTGAACACCTGGCACCACTCGTTCCAGATCGGCGGCCGCGACATGAGCGAGCGCCTGCCGGCCACCTGGTATGGCAACTCTCACGCGCAGTGGGATGGCGACACCCTCGTGGTGACCACGAAGAAATACAACGGCAAGACCCGCCTGGACACCATCGGCCATCCGCACAGCCACAAGATTACCGTGACTGAACGGCTGACACTGCGCGATGCGGACACCATCAACTACGAGATCACAGTTGATGATCCGATTTACTATTCCGAGCCCTGGAGCAACCAGCGCACCTTTACCCGCATGACTGACGGACTCGGTCTTCTGGAATACTCCTGCAACGAAAACAACCGTGGCTTCTGGGACGGCAGGATACAGTTGCCGGACTACGACAACTGGCATACCTACGACCCGGCCGATTACGATTAACGAATACCGGCTCCAACGAAAAACGGGAAGCATCTGCTTCCCGTTTTTTTATGCGCGAAACTTCAGGGCTTGCTGGTCAGCAGGGTGACACCGCAGTCGAACCTGGCTGTCGCCCCCGGCGCCAGCGTCACCAGGTTCTCGCCGGTATTGAAGGCGTTCACGCCGCAACTCACCGGCTCCAGCGCGATGGAGCGGCGATCAGGCGGGATGAACACCTGCAGGTGACGGTAGCCACCCTCTCCCGTCAACCCGGCATGCTGCCACAATGCCACGCCGACCTGCCGCTGTCCGGACCACAGTTGAGCAGCGACTCTGTCGGGCAACTGCCCACCCAGTTTCATTGAGCCGTCGATGGTCTGCTCACCTATACGGGAAAGTTTTTCGAAATCAAGGAACGGCCGGGTTGCGCCGGTCGGCAGCAGTTGTGCATCCAGTACCGCCAGGTTGCCCCTCGGTAATTGGAGCGACAGCGCGTCCACCTGCCCTTGCAGCGAAAAGTAGGGATGCCAGCCCACACCGACGGGTACGGCTGTGTCATGCAGGTTGTGCACGGACATGGTGATGTGCAGTTCTGCCGGACTTTGCAGGCGGTACTCAACGGTGATCTCCGCCGGAAAAGGATATTCCAGCCTTGCGCCATCGTATTGGTATTGAACCGTGATGGCGGCAGTGTCGACACCCACCGCCTGCGCAACGATCTGCGGGGTCAGCTGGTTCAGGAAACCGTGCAGCGCGCTTTCCCCATCCGGTGCGTTCAACGGAAACCGGTATTCATTGCCCTGCCAGGCATAGCGGCCCTTTGCCAGGCGGCTGGGAAATGGATAAAGCCAGGCACCACGGTACAGGGGATTGCCGGCAGCCAGTTCCGCATCACTGCATCCGGCCAGGATATCGATGCGCTCACCCGCCGGCGTGGTGAAACAAAGGCGCTGGCAGGCGCCGCCGTGATCGGGCAGGAGCTCAAGCAGGCAACGCCCATCCTGTGGGGAAAGAATCAACGGGAAGCCGTTTCAGCAATCACGCCAAGGCGCCGCTTTCACTCCAGCGCTTCGGTGTACTCGAAAGCCAGTTCCTTGCACTGGTCGACGGCGAAAGGTGCATCGGCAAGCAGCACGATATCGTTGCCCGCATAAGTATCCTCAAAATACACCGGGTCCTCGGCTTCGAATTCGCGGTTCAGTTCCAGCCGGCCCAGGCTGTCGGTATCGAGACTGAAGCGTTCGACCACGTGCAGCTGGCTGCTGTTGGGTACGTTGCCCGCGATCCGCCCGGGCAGGAAACCGATGGTATCGACAACCAGGGTATCGCCATCCCAATGCCCGATGGAATGCCCGCCCCGGCTCAGTTCGTAATATCCGGGATGGTTGTCCATGTTCATGTGAATGGTGCGCACCAGATCGCGGCCGTACTCGATGGTGATGGTGTCACCGTCCTGTGTAATGCGATTGATCGGCCCGTCGAATACCCAGTCGAACAGGATGCTGGTGATCCCGCAGGCAATGCGGGGTGTTTCCTCGACCGGCTGGCTGCGCAGCACTTCCTCGCGCGCCTTGCCGAGCGCGGTCAGGGTGACCGGCCTTGGGCCCCAGCCGGAAGGCTGTGCATCGGCCGGATCCAGGGTGCCCGCCATGATGCCTTCCACCATGCTTTTCGGGACCAGCCCGGCACTGGTGCCATCCGGTTTAGTGGTAATCAGGTATTGCTCCTGCGCCCACTCGCCGCTGATGTTCGGCTCGCCGCCGGCAAGCCTTGCCGGCCGTTCTTCCTGTGACACAGGGCTCTCGGTCAGCTGCTGGTAACGCTCAAGCGCCGGTCCGTCACCGATGGCCATGGTTTCCACGTAACAGGAGGTGGGGTCGTCCCGATGGGGACGGCCCGTGATATCGATGCTGACTCCCGGCACGAACATCTCCGGGGACCAGCCGGAACGCCGCAGCACGGTGGCTGCACGCATTTCACAGCCCATCTTGCGGATACTGCCGTCATCGAGCACCACATCGAACAACACGTAGGAATGGGGGTTCACGAACTCGAGGTCGGTGAGCGTACCATGCAGCTCGATATTGCCATTCATGTCGAAACGACCGAACCCGTGATGCGCTATAGCCGGTATGGCCGTCATGGCCATGATCACCGGAATCAATGCTGACGAAATTTTCATATCCCCATCCTGCTTGTCGTTATGGTCCTGTGAGTCGCTTAATCAGTGGCGAAGCAATAGAGCAACCCTGCACCGCCCACCTGCACCAGGTTGGCCTGCGTGCAGCCGGGCGTACCGTGCGAGGAATTCCAGGGTGAACCCGGGTCGTTAAATGAATAACGATCGCCATGGCCTACCCAGGCCCTGCCTTCGGTGCTGCTCGTCCAGTTGTTGCAGGTGTAATCCTCTCCCGCCGGGAACGCGGTACCGTCCAGCCGGGAGCCGGTGAGGATGTCGTGCTCGGTAAAATCCGGGTTGCCGTCGATGCGCGAGGCGAACTGGTGGCCGTTCTCATCCCGGGAATGCATCCAGTTGAAGTTGGAATTGTCGTAATGCAGGTTCTCCACGCTGGTGGCCATGACCACGCCCTTGGCATTGGCCCAGGGTCCCGAACCGATCCGGTCCCTGGCGTTGACTGCATTGGATCCCTGTGTGCTCAGGTAGGCCGCCCAGGTGCGGTGTCCGGCACCGGCTTCCGTGGCCAGGGCCTGGCAATGGGCATCCGCCCCGGCAAGACCACCGAGGTTGCCGCCGTTACCAATACCCCGGCTGGTGACAAAAAAGCCCATTTCCGGGCGCTCGGCAGCGGCATCCGGCTGGGCGGCAAAGCCCTGCCCTGACAGCAGGCCAAATGTGGTGATAAGTGTTGTGACGATCAGTGATGCGGCGCTTTTGATTTTCATTTTTCTTCCCCCGTGTTACGCAAAGCGAACCCAATAATCGCGCATTCACCAGACCCGCACAAGGCCTGGCCCGGGTGCCATCCTGGTGGAGATTTCATGGATTTTGCCGGTCAGTTCAAAGACTTCTTTGCCACGCCCACCTATTCTCCCCATGCTTTTTTACATGCCTGACCGTGATTGACGACGACATCCTCATAGCAAGGAGTAGCGCAATGTGTGACGAACATACCCTGAAAGACTGGGAAGAATACCTGAAGAACAAGCCGGTCTCCCGGCGCAAATTCACCGGGCTGACCGCCGGTGCCGGCCTTGGCGCCGCCTTTCCAGGCATGGCTACAGCGCAGCGACTGACCTCCGGTCCCGTTGATGTCCTGACGCACGATGGCGTCGCGGACTGCTACATGTCACATCCGCCCAGCGGTTCCTACCCGGCCGTGCTTATCTGGCCTGATGTGCTTGGACTGCGCCCCGCCTTCATGGACATGGGGCGCCGCCTGGCCGGGTACGGGTACACCGTGCTGGTCGCCAACCCTTATTACCGGGATGCCAGGGCCCCGGTTGTGAAAGCCGGCGCTTCCTTCAGTGACCAGGCCGTGCGCGATACCGTGATCCCGCTGGCCAACAAACTGTCCCCCGAAACCCATTTTACCGATGCCCGCGCCTTCATCGATTTCCTCGAACGCCACGACGCCGTTGCCCATGATCGCAAGATGGCCACTATTGGTTACTGCATTGGTGGCCCGATGGTCATGCGCACCGCGGCGGCCAGACCGGACGTCATCGGCGCCGCAGCCAGCTTCCATGGCGGCGGCCTGGCAACGACTGCCGACAACAGTCCACACCTGCTCATTCCTGATATGAAAGCCGACTTCCTGGTTGCGATCGCGGAAAACGATGACATGTCCGACCCGCAGGCGAAGACTACGCTGCGGGATTCATTCCAGGCTGCCGGCCTGAATGCGGAAATTGAAGTCTATGATGGCGCCCAGCACGGCTGGACGGTGTTTGATTCAACAGTATATGACCAGGACCTGGCTGAACGGGCCTGGAACAGGCTGCTTGCCCTGCTGAAAGAGGCGACTGCCTGAAAGAATCTAGTTGCCGGCGCTGGCCCAGAGCTTCTCGCCGGTTTCGGTACGGGTGACTGAAGACGCGTTGGCGGTGCTGGACCCGTCGCGCGAGCCGTAACCGGTGATCGTCAGCACATCCCCCGCCTTTACCGTCTGCGGCGTCATGCCGCTGCGCACCAGGGTATTCACACCCAGCATTTCCACGGCCCAATGCACCACATTCCCCTGTTCATCCTCCACCGCCAGATGCAGCCAGGCGTGGGGATTGGTCCACTCAACCTCGGTGATGGCACCGGTTATTTCTACCGGCCGGCCGACATCGAATTCGGCGGAAAAGGAATGGTGTGACCAGGCCGCTGCCGAACCCAGCAAGGCCAGCATCGCGGTGACTATGGAAAAGATAATACGCATTTTGGATTCCCCCTGAACCTGAGTGTGCCAGGCTGGAGCGTATGATATACACTACGCGCCTGCAGGAAAATCATAATCGACACCAACAACAGCCTGCGCAGGCCGCGAGCAAGCGGTACCAGAGGGGGGGGACCTATGCAACGTTATTCAACTTTATGCATTCTGCTGCTTACTGCAGCACCGCTTCAAGCCCAGTGGTTTGACTGGGAGACCCCGGGAATACCGCGCACGCCGGAAGGCCGCGTGGACGTGAACGCCCCGGCACCGCGCACCCCGGATGACCATCCGGATTTCACCGGCAACTGGGTGCCCACCGATGCACGCGGCTCACTGTTCGACCTGGAGAATTACCAGGGCTGGGCACTGGAAGTGATGGCCGAGCAGGAACGCACCTTCTACGTCAACGACCCGCGGTTCAACTGCTTGCCTGACGGCCCTGCCTCCTACCTGGCCGGACCTTCCGTCGGCGGCTCGCGGCAGATCGTGCAGACCCCGACTTACATCGCCGTACTCAATCCCGACATGACCTACCGCCAGATCCACATGGACGGTCGGCCGCCGGTGGACGCAGCCATCCTGCCCTCCTGGCTGGGTTATTCCACTGGACACTGGGAGGGCGATACGCTGGTGGTGGAAAGCGCCGGTTTCAACGACAAGACCTGGCTCACCCGCGAAGGTTTGCCGCACACCGACCAGCTGCGCATGACTGAACGCTACCGGCGCCTGGATTTCGGTCGCGCCGAGCTGGAAATTTCGTATGAAGACCCGGGTACGCTGATCAGGCCGGTACAGGTCACGGTCGACCTGGGATTCCGGGACAGCAACCACACCCTGGAGGTTGTCTGCAACGAGTCTGAAACCGCACAGCGCCACTATACTGGCGAGATCTCGCAAGCCGAGACAAAGGTCGTTGAAGTCGCCGAGTCCCTGCTTGCCACTTATGTCGGCACCTACCAGGGTGTCTGGCTGGGCAACCGCATCACCGCCGAGGTGACGCTGGAAAACGGCCAGCTTTACCTGACCCGCACGCCGCGCTATTCCGATACCGGCGGTAATACCGATTCCGCCACGTCACTGCTGGTGCCGCAATCGGAAAACGCCTTCGACAGCAGCTTCGGTCTTGGCTGGGTATTCAACAAGGATGCCGACGGCGAGATCGAATCCGTGTCCGAAGTACATGTCTCAGGCGCCTGGCCATTCCGTAAAGTCGAATAACCGGGCGACACCATGCAGCACCCCGTTCTCATCGCCGGCGGCGGCATCGGCGGCCTGGGCCTTGCCCTGACACTCCACGGCATCGGTGTACCCTGCATCGTTCTTGAGTCCGTTTCCGAACTCCAGCCGCTTGGTGTGGGTATCAACCTGCAGCCCAATGCCGTGCGAGAACTTTACGAACTTGGTTTTGGTGCGCAGCAGCTCGACCGCATTGGTATCCAGACCCGCGAATGGGCGCTGGTTGGCCTTAACGGCAAGGATGTGTACTCGGAACCGCGGGGCCTGCTCGCCGGTTACAAGTGGCCGCAGTACTCGGTGCATCGCGGCGAATTGCAGATGATGCTGTACCGTGCAGCCATCGAGCGGCTTGGCAGTGATGCCATCAGGACAGGCCAGCGTGTCACCGGTTATCGCAATACTGATGCAGGCGTCTTCGTACAGGTGGAATCGCGTTCCGGTGAACTTGCCGAACTGCCGGGTTCACTGCTGGTGGCAGCCGACGGCCTGCACTCGGCCGTGCGTGCGCAGATGTACCCCGAACAGCCCCCGATACAGTGGGGCGGCGCCATCATGTGGCGCGGTGTTACCAGGGGTAAACCGATTCGCACAGGCGCGTCCTTCGTCGGCTTCGGTACGCATCACCACCGGGTCGTGTTCTACCCTATCTCGCAGCCCGACCCGGATACGGGCCTGGCCGACATCAACTGGATCGCCGAGATCACCGTCGACAATACCGGCGGCTGGCAGCATGGCGACTGGAACAAGAAAGTAAAACACGCGGAGTTCATGCATCATTTCGAGGACTGGCAGCACGACTGGATCGATGTGCTGGCAATGCTGCTGGGCGCCGAGGACGTTTACGAATACCCGATGATCGACCGCGACCCCATCCCGACCTGGGTGGATGGCAACGTGGCATTGCTGGGCGACGCCGCCCACGTCATGTACCCGACCGGCTCCAACGGCGCCTCCCAGGCCATCATCGACGCACGCGTCCTGGGTGCCTGCATGATCAAGCATGGCGTATCACAAGCAGCGCTGAAGACTTACGATGAAAAGTTGTGCAGGGATATCGGTGCCGTGGTACTGCGCAACCGTGGCGCGGGACCCTTCGGTCTGTTGAACCTGCTGGATGATCGTTGCGGCGGCATCTTCGACAACATAGACGATGTCATCCCCGAGGCGGAGCGCAGTGAATTCATGCAGGTCTACAAGAACGCCGCCGGCTTTGCCATTGAAACACTCAATTCCGCACCCTCCATCATAGCGGCGGATGCGCGAGCACCGGGCTAGCCGCGCGCATAACGCAATATCTGTCCCTTGTACGGGTTCTCCAGGAAAGCTGTCGACTCTGGTCTGCTCTGGCTGTGTGAATAGCCAAGGCTCACCATCTTCTTGCTGAAGCGCGCATGCTGGCTCCTCCCCGGATCCACCAGAATTATTTTGCACGCTTGCCTGGCATGCCTGTCGATAAATCCGGATACCTGTTCCACATGATCCTGCTCATAAAGAATGTCACTGCCAACCAGCAGGTCGAACCTGCCCATTCGGCAATCATCATGCTTCCAGTCCGCACGAAAGAACGGAATGTTTTTCTCACCATTCAGGGTTGTATTGAATCTCAGGAATGATTCAGCCCTCGGATGATAATCAGAGGCTGTGATGTCGGCATGCCGATGGTTCAGCACCATGCTGGGCAACCCGATTCCACACCCCAATTCGAGAACGCGCTTGCCGGCAACATCGTAGTCTGCCATCAGGTGCGCCAGCACCTCGGAAGACGACCAGACCACGCCAAAGTGGGACCAACTGGCGGAATTGATTTCCAGTTTTTCAGCTTCACCATCACCGTCAGAGAACTGCTGCCTGTCGCGGAGAGTTCGGACATGTATGTCATGCTGACCAAAGTCATGAGTGTGAAAACGATAACGCAAGTCTGGCATGAAATCGCCTGGCGTGGGATTGGGAGGAACAGTCAGGGTACGTGGATTGCCTGCAAAGGGCAAAACAATACGTTTTTCACCGCAGTTGGCTGTCCTTGCTGCCGCGGCGGTTGATGGTGGAGGTAAAGGCATCGCCCTCGTCATGAGCCGACTGGCACTGCACGCACAGGCGTACGCCGGGCACCGCAATGCGCCGGGCTTCCGGAATCTTCGCAGCGCATTCCTCGCAGCGTTTCAGGCTCTCGCCTTTGGCAAGACTGCTGCGCGCGCGCTTCACCGCGTCCTCGATGCTGGCATCGATCTGATCCTGTACGGCCCCGTCGCGGGACCAGCCACCGGCCATTGCCTTTCTCCCTGGTAACTATCGCGCCTATTGTATGCAGTATCAGGCTATTCCGAAAAGACAAAAAAAACGGCGGCATTAAAATGCCGCCGTTTTCCGTGGGCAATGGGTACTGCTATATCCCGCATCCTACTCCCACACTTGCAATCATGACTTGATGTCGAAACGGTCAAGTTGCATGACCTTGGTCCAGGCCTTGATGAAGTCCTCGACGAACTTCTCCTGGGCATCGTCTTGCGCGTACAGTTCAGCGACTACCCTCAGCTCGGAGTTAGAGCCGAAGATCAGGTCGACCGGGGTGCCGGTCCAGACCAGCTCGCCTGTGTCGCGGCTGCGACCTTCGTAGATACCTTCCGTGCCGGACGGTGCCCAGGCAACGGACATGTCCACCAGGTTGACGAAGAACTCGTTGTTCAGGACACCCGGGGTTTCGGTGAACACGCCGTGAATGGAGCCGTCGGCGTTAGCACCGAGTACGCGCATGCCGCCGACCAGCACAGTCATTTCCGGCACGGTCAGTTCAAGCATGTCGGCCTTGTCCACCAGGGCGACTGCAGGAGACAACCTGCTGTCCGCGCTGAAGTAGTTGCGGAAGCCGTCAGCCGCGGGCTCGAGTACGGCGAACCCGTTGACGTCTGTCAGCTCCTGCGTGGTGTCGGCACGCCCGGGCACGAAAGGTACTTCCACGTCGTAACCGGCATCACGAGCAGCCTTTTCAATAGCTGCCGCACCGCCCAGGACGATCAGGTCGGCCATGGAAATCTTGCGGCGACCACGGTCGTTGAATGCTGTCTGTATGCCTTCCAGTACGCCAAGCACTTCAGCCAGTTCGGCCGGGTTGTTGGCTTCCCAGTCCTTCATCGGGGCCAGGCGGATGCGTGCACCGTTGGCGCCACCGCGCATGTCAGTGCCGCGGTACGTCGATGCAGATGCCCACGCCGTGGTAACCAGCTGCTGCACGGTCAGGCCGGAAGCCAGGATGTCACTCTTCAAACGCGAAATGTCACGTGCGTTGACCAGCGGGTAATCCACCACAGGGATCGGATCCTGCCAGAGGAATTCCTCGCCCGGCACCAGCCTGCCCAGGTAGCGGGAAGTCGGTCCAAGGTCACGGTGAGTCAGCTTGAACCAGGCCTTGGCAAAGGCATCCTCGAACTCTTCCGGGTCATTCAGCCAGCGGGTGGTGATTTCACGGAAACCGGGATCCTCTTTCAGGGCCAGGTCTGTGGTGAACATCATCGGTGCATGGCGCACGTTCGGATCATGCGCATCGGGAACCAGGTTGGCGCCGCCGTTATTGACCGGTTTCCACTGGATGGCACCGGACGGGCTGCGAGTCTGCTCCCACTCGAAGTTGTACAGGTTCTGCAGGTAGTTGTGGGTCCACTGTGCGGGGCTGACTGTCCAGGCGCCTTCCAGGCCGCTGGTGACAGTGTCACCGGCCTTGCCGGTACCGCAGCTGCTGGTCCAGCCGAAACCCTGCTCTTCCATCGCGGCTGCTTCAGGTTCCGGACCGACACACTCGGAGGCGGGACGGGCACCATGGGCCTTGCCGAAGGTGTGGCCGCCGGCGATCAGCGCCAGGGTTTCCTCGTCGGTCATGGCCATGTTGCCGAAGGTCTGGCGAATGCGCTGGGCGGATGCCAGGGGGTCGGGGTTGCCGCCCGGACCTTCAGGGTTCACGTAGATCAGGCCCATCTGCACGGCACCAAGGGGGCGCTGGAGCTGGCCGCCTTCAAAACGTGCGGATGCCAGCCACTCACCTTCGGGGCCCCAGTTGACGATTTCCGGCTCCCACTCATCGACACGGCCGCCGGCGAAGCCCAGGGTTTCAAAGCCCATGTCTTCCATGGCGACGGTACCGGCCAGGATGATCAGGTCGGCCCAGGAAATATTGTTGCCGTATTTCTGCTTGATCGGCAGCAGCAGGCGACGGGCCTTGTCGAGGTTGGCATTGTCGGGCCAGCTGTTCAGCGGCGCGAACCGCTGCATGCCGGTGCCACCACCCCCGCGGCCGTCCTGCACCCGGTAGGTGCCGGCGGCATGCCAGGTCATCCGGATGAAGAACGGTCCGTAGTGCCCGAAGTCGGCGGGCCACCACTCCTGCGAGGTGTGCATGACCTCGATGATGTCGGCTCGAAGCGCCTCGACATCAAGGGATTTCACCGCTTCGCGGTAGTCGAAACCGGGATGCGGGTTGATGACATCGGGGTTCTTCTGCAGGATCTTCAGGTTGAGCTGATCGGGCCACCAGTCCCGGTTGCTGCCACCGGCGACGGGGGGCTTGACCGTGCCGAAGCCCGCGGGGCAGCCGCCCTGGGCAGAATCGGTCTGGGCCTCGCCGATCGGCGGGCTGTCTTCGATCGGGCGATCGTCAGGCACGTTG
>JALRBG010000017.1 GCA_023257855.1 Pseudomonadales bacterium
GGGATTTGATGTTTTAGCGTGTTTCGATGTCACTGTTTGTTTGAGGACGGGTTGATTTGAATCTTCCCTTCATCCCTCCACCGATCTTCTTGTTGAATCCATTTACATGGGTATTGTATTTATTGATGAGTGCTTTTTCGATGATGTCCTCGTAGTACCCGGTGATCGTCAGCGTCACCACGACATCGAATTCATTGTAGTTGAGCCAGTACCAGCCATGCTCGCCGCTGAACGGTGCGGTCAGCGACCCACTGTTGCCCGCCCCTTCCTGCTGCTCCTTGTAACGCACGAAGAAATCCGGCCCGAACGAAGCATCGTGGCCGTGGAAGTCCACGTAGATATCACCCTGGTCGACTGCCCAGGAATACACGGCGACCTTGCCTTCCGTCATCACCATCTTGACCTCGGTTTCAGCCTCGGCCGGGATGACAACTTCCATGGTCACCGATTTCGGCGGTTCATCCTGGTCCTGGAACACGCTGGGATTCGGCAGTGGTGTGGGTTCGCCGAAACCGGGAATCTCCACTTCGCGTATCACCTCATTGCCGCCGATGATGTCGGTGATCTCGATGGTCACCGTGGGACCTGCATTCAGCTGCGTGAGACCCGTCGCCCCGCCGATGCCGGTGGGGTCGATACCGTATTCCGCCGGCAGTACCACCAGCACGAGAATGACAGCTGCTGCCACAATGGAAATGACCGTGGCCTTGATTAGCGTACCGGAGGATGGGGGTTCGATATTGTTCATCAGGTGATTCTCTTTGCAGGATTTGGTGTCAGGAGACGAAGAAGCCAGTCATCTGGTAGCCGAACAGCATGAAGCCGGCGGTCATGATGACGAAGTTCGTGGTAAACGCCCCTCTCAGGAAACTCGGGCTCTGGCGCCAGAACTGGAATACCAGCAGCATGATGGTGAGGGCGGCCAACTGGCCCAGTTCCACGCCGATATTGAAAGCAATCATGTTGGGAACGAGGCCGTCACTGGAAATCGTGAGGTCCTGCAGCTTGGTGGACAGACCGAAGCCATGCGCCAAGCCGAACAGGAACACCGCATGGCGCGTGTCGATGCGAATACCCATGCGCTCGAAACCGCCCATGTTCTCGAAGGCCTTGTACACCACCGACAGTCCTATGATGGCATCGACGACATAGGCATCGGCGCGAATGCCGCCAAGCACGCCGAGCAGCAGCGTCACACTGTGGCCGACGGCAAACAGGCTGACGTACAGGGCCACGTCCTTCATTCTATAAAGAAAGAATATGACGCCGGCCAGGAACAGCAAGTGGTCGTAGCCGGTGAACATGTGCTTTGCACCCAGGTACAGGTACGGCAGGAAGGCCACGCCGCTGATACTCTGGATAAAGTCGGCATCGCCCTCGGCCACACCATGGGCAAGCGCGGGAAGCGCCGCGAATATCAGCAGCAAGGCCACAACCGGTTTCAGTCTGTTCATGGTGTCAACTATATACCTGTCTTGTTATGACCGGTCATATTACTGATCACCGAAGGACAAAGTAAACGTCCTTACCCGTGTGAATGTTGATATTGCTCAATATTTCCTTTTTGTCCCTGCGGGCGCGCCTTACCCGAGCTTGCTCCTGACAAAGCTCACGAACCCGAACAGGCTCAGGCATGCAACACCCAGCCCGCACACGGTGAGGAACAGCTTATACAGCAGGCTGCCGGTCTTGCCGGTGTGCAGCGGATAGCCGTTGTTGTAGATACGTTCGATGGCCGGGAATCCGGCAGAATCGATGCGCAGGTCCATGTAACCGAGCTCCGAATCCACGTACACATGACTAGTGCCGGTGCGATTCCATTGTCCGGGCTGCTGCACACCGATCACGCGGTGTGCCGAAAAGCCGCTGGGCACGGTTGCCGAACGGATGCTACTGCCCGGAAACACCGCCAGGGTGCGCTCGAAAGCCGGCAGCCAGTCGCCGGTGCCCTCTCCCGTGATGTCATCGATACCCACCACCATGGCGTCGCTGTATTCAGGCGTCCGGCGCAGTTCGTCCAGGAAGATATCCTCCACCTGGAAGGGAAAGGCCAGCATGATACCGGTGACAAGTGTGAGGAGAAGCGGCAGTGCAACCACCAAACCCAGGTTGCGATGGCTGGAAACCAGCGCCTGGCGCTTCAGGCTGCCCGGCAGCAAGCGCAGCGAGAAATGGCGGCGCAACGGAATGAACGTAATGAGGCCCAGGATCACCAGAATGACCAGGGCCATGGCGGCCAGGCCGACGATGGTCAGGCCCAGGTCGTCAAGCAGCAGGCGATGATGCAGGTCGTACAGCCACTCCTCAAAGCGGTCATTCATGTGCCATGCGTCTACCACGTTGCCTTGAGTGTCGACATAGGCATAGTTGGTATCGTACAGCGTGACTTTCGTCAGTGGGAATTCCGCGGTGGCGAACTGGATGTTGAGAATGTCGTTGTTATCGAACTGCGCCTCAACCGCTTCGGCAATCACTGCCAGGTTTTGCGGGGTCGGTGTGAAATCCACATGTGCGGCAGGAGTAACCAGTTTCACGTAGTCTTCCTTCCAGACCAGCAGCGTACCGGTAACACTACTCAACATGAGCAGTAGTGCCAGTGTCAGGCCAGCCCAGGCATGCGCGGTGCGGATGATGTTCAGCAGGATTTTCACGCGTCTTTACTATTGTTCCGTAAAAGCTGCGATTGTCTCAGTCATGCCCTGCAATGAACAGGGCATGACTCATGAAATTTTTGCTGCCGTCACCGTCATCAGGCCCCACCAGCCCGCCTTGTAACGCTGGCCATCAACCGACGTAAACGCCGCATCTTTTACCAAGGCTTCCAGCTCTGCCAACCCGTATGTGCGGAAGTGGGCAGTATTGAACATTGACAGGTACCAGTCAGTCATCCGGGTGGTTGCAAAATCCCGGCACCAGTCGGTGATGACGAGATTGCCGCCAGGCACAAGCACCCTGTGCATTTCAGCCAGGGCCCGGACCGGGTCACGGATATAGTGAAAAACACTGCTGGACACTACAGTATCGACACAGGCGTCTGGCAGCTGCAGGTTGTCGGCCCAGCCTCCTCCGAGAATGACTTCTTCCGGCAGCCGCCGCCTGGCAACGGCGAGCATTTCCGGCACCGGATCGATACCCTGCAGTTGCAGATCATCGGATTCAGCCGCCAGTGCCGCGAGTAATGCTCCTGTACCGCAGCCGATATCGAGAATGCGGTCACCGGTTTTGCGCGGCAGGCGTGCCAGGGTTTCCTGTACCGAAGCATAGATGTAGGACGACCATCGCGCGTCATAACCGGACGCCAGTTCTGCATACTCCCTGACTACTGCCGGCTCACTCATGCCTGTCTCTGCAGGCCTCGTCGGGAAATTCCAGCTCGATGGTGGTGTGGGTCAACGAAAACGGCGCCAGTTTGTCCGCAATGCGTTTTTTCAGGGCATGCTGCTCGGCGGCATTGAGCGCCTCATGCAACAGCAGGTGCGCTGTATAGACATGATGCTCGCCGTCCAGTGACCAGATGTGTTCATGGTGTATGCCGGCAATATCCGTGATTTTCATCAGCTCAAGGTTGATCTTGTTGGTGAGCAGCGATTCGGGCACCGCCTGGAAGAAAATCTTCAGCGTCTCCTTGAAGTGCTTGTAGATATTGAACAGGATGAAGGTGGTGAAGATTACCGCCAGCAGCGGGTCGAGGATCGGCCACTCCACGAACATCAGGACGATGGACACGATCAGCACCGCTGCCCACCCAAGCACATCTTCCAGCAAGTGCCAGTTGAGCACCTTCTCGTTCATTGAATTGCCACCGCTCAGTTTCCACGCGGCAAACCCGTTCACCGTGATGCCGAGCACTGCCAGGGCCAGCATACCTTCGGCCACGGGCATCTCGGGGCTGAACAGCCTGGGCACCGATTCCAGCAGCACCCAGGCGGAACCGATGACCAGAATGATGCTGTTTATCAGGGCGCCGAACAGGGACAGCCTGCGATAGCCGTAGGTGAACACTTCGTCCGGGTCTTTTTTTGACAGGCGATCCAGCACCCAGGCCGAACCGATGGAAAGGCTGTCGCCGAGGTCATGCACAGCATCGGCCATGATGGCCGTGGAGTTGGTCAGCAGGCCGCCGATGAATTCGATGATCGTGAAGCCGGCATTCAGGAAAAATGCCCAGCCGATACGATCGGATGGCGGGTGATGGTGATGATGGCTGTCCATGCTTTCTATTTTGTCACTTATTACATGTCAAATCAGGCACTAATTCCGGTTACTTTGTCAGTTTCGAGACGCTGTAATGGGACTGAAATACAGGTTTACTAGCGGGGGAGAATAACTTGGCTGAACTGCAATTTCTGGGTGCCGCACAACAGGTAACGGGCTCCTGCTACCTGCTCGAAACCGAATCACTCGGCCGTACCCTGCTCGACTGCGGCATGCACCAGGGCGGCGATGCGGTCGACCGCCTGCAGGAAGAAAGTTTTCCTTTCGACCCTGCATCCATCGACAACCTGATCCTGTCCCATGCCCACCTGGATCACAGCGGCCTGATTCCGCTGCTGGTCAGCAGGGGATTCAGCGGCACCATTTACTGCACTCCGGGCACGCTGAAACTGCTGCCGATCATGTTCAACGATGCCGCCGGACTCTACGAGCGCGACCTCAAGCATGAAAACCGCCGCCGCCAGCGCAAGGGCCAGAAGCCCCTCAAGCCTATCTATACGAAGAAGGATGTGGAAACCGCCATCGAATTGTGCCGCCCCGTGCCTTACGGCAAGGACTGGCCGGTCGGCAAGACCGGGAAAGCCAGCCTGCGCTTCCTCGATGCCGGCCACATCCTGGGTGCCGCCATCACCGAGCTGACCTTTCCGGAGGACGGCAGCGACAAGAAGCTGGTGTTCTCGGGCGATCTCGGCAAGAAGGTAGCCGTGCTCATGAACGAGCCGGCCACGGTAGCCAGCGCCGACCTGCTGCTCATGGAGGGCACCTACGGCAACCGCAACCACCGCAGCATGCCGGACACCTTGCAGCAATTCGAGGACATATTACGCGAGAGCTGGAAGCGCAAGGGCAATATCCTGATTCCCTCTTTCGCTGTCGGCAGGACACAGGAAGTCCTCTTCCATCTCGGCCAGCTGCACCACGCCGGCAAACTGGACCCCTGGCAGGTCTACCTGGACAGTCCCATGGCCATCGCCGTGACCGATGTCTACGACGAATGCCTGCACGTACTGGATCGCCAGGATGCGGCAAAAATTCGGGAAATGCACAAGGGTTCTCTCAAGAACTGCCTGCCCAACCTGGAATACGTCGATACGCCCGAGGAGTCGATGGCACTCAACGACATCAAGCACGGCGCCATCATTATCGCGGGCAGCGGCATGTGTACCGGTGGCAGAATCCGCCACCACCTGAAAGAACGGGTCTGGAATCCGAAAAACACGGTGATGTTCGTCGGCTTCCAGGCCGCCGGTACCCTGGGAAGAATTCTGGTCGATGGCGCGAAGGACATTCGCCTGTTCGGCGAGGAAGTCATCGTCAAGGCGAAGATAGAAACGCTGAACGGATTTTCCGCCCATGCCGACCAGGGTGAACTGGTCGACTGGCTGCTCCAGGTCCAGGGCAAGCCCCGGGTGATGCTAGTACACGGCGAGCTCAGCGCACTCGATATCCTGTCGATGAAACTGTGGCGCGAACACCGGTTGGCCACGGAGAGTCCCTACATCGGCCAGCGCATATTTTTCTGAGCCGGTTCAGCGTCTTTCCAGGCTGCCAAGCCAGGCATCCACATCATTCCAGTCCAGCGGGAAAGTGTGTCCTGTGCCCTGGAGAAGTTTAGCATCCAGCACCA
>JALRBG010000089.1 GCA_023257855.1 Pseudomonadales bacterium
AGGGCAGCGAGGAGGCTGGAATATCGAAGCGCAGGTGGATGGCGGTGCTGGTCTTGTTGACGTTCTGGCCACCGGGACCGGAGGAACGAATGGCCTCGAACGCGATTTCATCGTCCGCGAGGTGGATTGTGGGTGAGATAACTATCATGGCTGGTCGGCGGTTATCGGCCTGGCGGTAATCGTCTGTCCTAGGAATACTCTTCAATGAAGCGTTTCAGCACGGGTGCCAGCTGGTCCCCTGCCAGGCCGAGGAACAGTGCCGGCGACAGGTGGTTGTGACCCAGCATGGTGACTTCCCACGGCAAACTGCCATGCTTGCCGAGCCAGGCGCTGAGAAACTGCAGGGTCTGTGCCTGGAATTTGGCCGGGTCGAATTCTGCCACGCTGACCAGGAGCGGAATGTCTGCCTCCAGCAACCCGTCCAGGGATGATTTCCGGTAATAGGTGGATTCATCGTCACCCAGGTAGGCTTGTTCCATCGGTGTCGTGGGCATGGACACGAAATCGTAGACCGCCGACAGCAGGATGGCGCCTTTCAGGCCGTGGGGCTTGTTGCCGTAGACCTCCGGGTGCGCCAGGTAGCTTGCCGAGTGGGCACCGCCGGCGGACTGCCCCATCAGGAAAACCCGGTTCGCATCGAGGCCGTGGTCAGCACCCCTGGCCTGGATGAACTCCACTGCCTGACGGATATCCTCGATACCTGCCGGCCAGGGACTGGCGGGTGCCAGCCGGTAGGTCATGCAGACGCCGGCAAAGCCATTGTCCGCAGCCCAGGCGCCGATGTTGGAATAAAAGGGACTGCCCTCGCTGTGCTTGTCGCCGGCAATGAAGCCTCCGCCATGCACGAACAGCAGTACCGGTTTCAGGCCGCTAGCGTCCTTCGCCTGGAACACATCGAGACGATGGCGTTCATCACTGCCATAGGCAATGTCGCGCGTGACCTTACAGCCATCCAGAAAATTATCCGGTACCAGCGGCGTAACGATATCCCGGGTGCCGCCCAGCAGTTCCGGGCTGAGCTCGCGGCCCAGGCTTTTTATCTTTGCGGCAAATTCCGTGAACATCATGTTTGTTGCTCCATTAACCAATTCATTAACCTGTTCATTAACTCGCTCAACTACGTGCCAGCTTCCTGAGTGCTTCGCCGGCGACCCGGTAAATACGCCACTCGCTCATCTCGATAGCCCCCAGCGACTTGTAGAATTCGATGCTCGGGGCATTCCAGTCCAGCACGCTCCATTCGAAGCGGCCGCAGTCGTTATCCACCGCGATGCCGGCAATATGCACCAGCAGCGCCTTGCCGGCACCCTTGCCGCGATGTTCAGGCGACACGTACAGATCCTCGAGATAGATGCCGTACTTGCCCAGCCAGGTGGAGTAATTGAAAAAGTAAACGGCAAAGCCAACGGCTTCACCCGCGATCTCGCCGATGAGACACCGGGTTTTGGCATCAGGCCCGAACAACGTTGCTTCGATCATGCCCGCGTTGGTCTTCACCTGCTCCGGCGCCTTCTCGTAAATCGCCAGTTCATTGATGAAATGCAGAATCACCCCGATATCATCGGGCGTGGCCTCACGTATCACCGTTGCCGTCATGCTCGCGCCGCTTTCCGTTCGAGGGGTTTTTCTTCCATCAGGCCGACCAGGTTGCTGTCCGGGTCGCGGATGAAACCGATCCGCAATTCGTGGTCCGGCATCTTGGCCGCCATGCCAGGGACGCGCTCGATATCCACTTGCAGGGCCTTGAGCTCATCGAATATCTGCTCGATGTCTGACACCTTGTAGTAGATGACAGATGTATGGTGATCCTGTTCGGGACCCTGCAGGGTCGTAAGCATCAGGCGCACGCCGCCGCAGTCGAAGAAGGCCATGGTGGGCGGCACGTCGAACAGCTTGTCGAGCTTGAGAATCTTCTCGTAGAAATAAACGCTCTTGTCCAGGTTGGAGATGGAGATGGCAATCTGGCCGATCGCCGATATGTTCATGGAATCGGACATGCGGGCAACCCTCACTGTCTCATTGGCTTCAAGACATTATAGGTAAGCTACCGGCATAGCTGAAGTCGGGCTATTGCCATTTCAGCGTGTCGTGCAGTTTCACCACGTCACCGACGATGATCAGCGTCGGCGCCTTCACGTCGCTGCGCGCAATAATGCCCGGCAGGGTCGCCAGCGTTCCTGTATACACCTGCTGGTGCGGCGTGGTGCCCTGCTGGATGAGTGCGATGGGCTTGTCCCGCGTCATGCCATGCCTGATGAGCTCCTCGCAAATGATCGGCAGGCTGACCAGGCCCATGTAGAACACCAGGGTCTGGCTGTCCTGCACGAGGTTGGGCCAGTTGAGGTCACAGGTATCGTCTTTCAGGTGGCCGGTGACAAAACGCACTGACTGCGAATGGTCGCGGTGTGTCAGCGGAATGCCGGCGTAACTGGCGCAACCGGAGGCAGCAGTGATGCCGGGCACCACCTGGAACGGAATCCTGTGAGCGGCCAGTTCGGCAATTTCCTCCCCGCCGCGGCCGAAGATAAAGGGGTCGCCGCCCTTCAGGCGCAGCACACGCTTGCCCTGTTGCGCCAGGTCCACCAGCATGCGGCTGATGTCCTGTTGCGGCATGGTGTGCTGTTTGCGCTGCTTGCCGACGTGAATTCTCTCGGCATCCTGCCGGCACATGTTGAGGATTTCCTCCGTCACCAGGCGGTCATACAGCACCACGTCGGCCTGCTGCATCAGGCGCAGTGCGCGGAAAGTCAGCAGGTCCGGATCCCCGGGACCGGCACCGACGAGATAAACCTCGCCCTGCACATCTGCATCGACATCTGCCAGCGCCTCGTCGAGCAATTGTTCCGCCTCGCTTTCCTTGCCGGCCATCATCTGCTCGGCCACGGGGCCATTAAGCAGTTTCTCCCAGAAGCGCATGCGCACGCCCATGTCTGGAATAAGCGCCTTCACTTTGTTGCGCGCCTCGCCCAGCAGACTGGCCAGTCGGCCGTAACCGGAAGGGATAAAGGTTTCCAGGCGGGCGCGCAGCAGACGTGCCAGCATCGGCGACTGCCCGCTGGAGGATACCGCAACGACCACAGGTGAGCGGTCGACGATGGAAGGAAATATGAAATCACACAGCCCGGGATTGTCCACCACGTTCACTGGCAGGTGCCGTGCATGGGCAAGTTCGTAAATGTGCTGGTTCAGGTCTTCGTTATCGGTGGCGGCGATTACCAGGGTGACGCCATCTAGGTCGCGCTCCTCGAAGCTGCGCGTCGCGATGGTGTGCTCAGCGCCTTCCAGAAGCCTGGTCAATGCAGGATCAACGTTTTCGGCGACGAGACGCACGTGGGCGTCGGCTCGCAGCAGCATGGTGACCTTGCGGACAGCTACTTGCCCGCCGCCCACCACCAGGACTGGTCGGTCCTGGATGCGGAGGAAGATGGGCAGGTAATGCATAGGGCTTTAAGGATTAAGGATGGTCTTGGCCCCACCCATGTAAGGTTGCAGGACGTCCGGCACTGTCACGTTGCCATCGATGTTCTGGTAATTCTCCAGGACCGCGATCAGCGTGCGTCCCACCGCCAGGCCCGAGCCGTTGATGGTATGCAGGAGTTCTGGTTTGCCGGTTTCCGGATTGCGGAAACGGGCCTGCATCCGCCTGGCCTGGAAGTCGCCGAAGTTGGAGCAGGAGGAAATTTCCCGATAGGCATCCTGCCCGGGCAGCCACACCTCGATATCGTAGGTGATTTCGACAGAAAAACCGAGGTCGCCACCGCAGAGCATGACGACGCGGTACGGCAGGTCCAGTTTCTGCAGGATCTTTTCAGCGTGCAGAGTCAATTCTTCATGGGCCTGCTTCGACTGTTCCGGTTTCACCAGCTGCACCAGTTCCACCTTTTCGAACTGGTGCTGGCGGATCATCCCGCGGGTGTCCTTGCCGTAGCTGCCTGCTTCGCTGCGAAAACAGGGTGTGTGGCAGGCGAACTTCATGGGCAGCGCATCGGCATCGACGATTTCGTCGCGCACGAAGTTCGTCACTGGCACTTCGGCGGTGGGGATCAGGTAGAACTCGCGCTCGTCGGTGAGCTTGAACAGGTCGGCAGCGAATTTTGGCAACTGCCCGGTGCCAAAGGCGGAGTCGGCGTTAACCATGTTAGGTACGTTCACTTCCAGGTAGCCATGCTCCGTGCTGTGGGTGTCGAGCATGAGCTGGACGATAGCGCGATGCAGCCTTGCCACCTCGCCCTTCATGATGACGAAGCGTGATCCGGTGATCTTGGTGGCAGTGGCGAAATCGAGACCGTCGCCGGCTTCGCCGAGTTCAACGTGATCCTTTGGTGTGAAGTCAAACTGTCGCGGCCTGCCCCAGCTGCGAATTTCCTGGTTGTCCGCTTCGCTGGTACCCTCTGGCACACGTTCGTCGGGGATGTTCGGAATGCCGGTGACAATGGCATCGATCTCGGCAGCTATCGCTTCCAGACCAGCTTCCTTTTCCTGCAACTGGCCCTTCAGGTTTTCCACTTCCGCCAGCAACGGTGCGATGTCTTCACCGGAAGCCTTTGCCTTGCCGATATTTTTCGACTTGGTGTTGCGCTCGTTTTGCAGGGCTTCAGTCTCCACCTGGATTGCCTTGCGTTTGGCGTCGAGTGCCTTGAACGCATCCACGTCCAGGGTATAGCCCTTCTTTTTCAGCAATTGGGCAACGGCTTCGGGTTCCGCGCGAACCCACTTCGGATCAAGCATTTCGGTTCCAGTAATGTGTTACGGGGTTAAAACAGGAATTTGGCCAGTGAGAGGCCAAGCCAGGCGGCAATTATACAGACGACCACGCTGGACAGCACATAGATTATCGCGTTGGAGACCTGGCCCTGTTCCAGCAGGCCGATGACGTCCATGGAGAAGGTGGAAAAAGTGGTGAAAGCGCCGAGGAAGCCAACCGTGACGATGCCACGCCAGTACGGGCCCATTTCCAGCCGCTCGGTGATCAGGATGAAGGCAATACCGATAAGAAAAGAGCCCGCGACATTGACGGTGAACGTGGCCCAGGGATAAGTGCTCCTGGTGGCGTGCGTAAACGCGTTATAGACGAAGAAGCGGGACATGGCGCCCAACGCGCCCCCCAGTGCAACTGCTAAATACGTCATCAGCGTCAAGCCCTACAGCTCAGGTTTCATTTCTAAAAGGATACAAGATACAGGATACAAGGGGGTAACCTTTTGGAAGCTGTGGCCAGATTTACTCTACTGTAACGCCAGGAACCTTCCCTGCCCGCAAACCTGAACATCCTTGTATCCTGTATCTTGTATCTACCCGCAGGTCTACTTGTACCTTTTTTCAACACTTTGTGCGTCGAGGCTGCGTAGATAATCAAGTTTCTCCCTGATCTTCTGTTCCATACCCCGGTCGGTGGGCTGGTAGAACTGCGCCCCCTTCAGTTCCTCGGGAAAGTAATTCTCCCCGGCAGCATAGGCGTTCGGCTCGTCGTGGGCGTAGCGGTACTCTGCGCCATAATCGAGATTCTTCATCAGCGTGGTCGGCGCGTTGCGCACATGCATCGGCACGTCGTAGGCCGGGGTCGCTTTTACCGTATCCATGGCCTGGTTATAGGCGGTGTACACGGCATTGCTCTTGGGGGCGCAGGCCAGGTACACCAGGGCCTGGGCAATCGCCAGCTCACCTTCCGGGCTGCCGAGGCGTTGCTGCACGTCCCAGGCATTGAGCGCAATCTGGATACCGCGCGGGTCGGCATTGCCGATATCTTCCGTCGCCATGCGCACCACACGTCTTGCGATGTACAGCGGGTCGCAGCCGCCATCGAGCATGCGGCACAACCAGTACAACGCCGCATCGGGTGACGAGCCACGTACCGCCTTGTGCAGGACGGAGATCTGTTCATAGAAGGAATCACCGCCCTTGTCGAAACGTTTGGCATTGCCCTGCACAACTTGCGCCAGGGATTCCTCCGACAGGATGCGCTGCCCTGCATCGCCCTCTTCCAGCAGGTCCAGCGCTACTTCGAGAAAGTTGAGTACGCGACGGGCATCGCCGTCGGCAGCGATGGCGATGAGCTTTTTCTGCGTGTCGGTCAGGACGATGTTGAAACTGCCCAGTCCGCGCTCCCTGTCGTTGAGGGCCTGCTCCAGGATCTTCAGCAGCGCATCATCAGTAAGGCTCTTCAGCACATAGACCCGGGCGCGGGACAACAGCGCATTGTTCAGCTCGAACGACGGGTTCTCCGTGGTGGCGCCAATGAAAATGACGGTGCCGTCTTCAATATGCGGCAAAAAGGCGTCCTGCTGGGACTTGTTGAAGCGGTGCACCTCGTCGACGAACAGGATGGTCTTGCGGCCCCGGACATCACGCTCCTCGCGCGCGCGGGCGATGGCTTCGCGAATTTCCTTCACGCCCGACAGCACTGCGGAAATGCTTTCCAGGTGTGCATCGCAGGCGCTGGCAATGATTTTCGCCAGCGTGGTCTTGCCTGTACCCGGCGGCCCCCACAGGATCATGGAATGGGGAATGCCGGCAGTCACCGCCTCATAAAGCGGCTTGCCACGGGCGATGATATGCTCCTGGCCGGCGAAATCGTCGAGGGTGCGCGGGCGCATGGCCGCTGCCAGGGGCTGGTAGCTGTCGGCGCCGGACTGGAACAGGGACAGGGTCACGTCGGGGAGTTACTGGGTGTTGTCGATGATTTCCACGTCATCGGGCATGTGGAATTCGAAAGTGCCGGGATCTATGGCGGCATTGGACTCGAGGCCGGAGAACGTCAGGCTCGTCTTCTGGCCCAGGCTGTCCTCGAACTGCATCTCCTCCAGGCTGCTGCCGGTGAAGGTGAGGCTCAGTCGGGTAAACAGGCTGTCATTGGCCTTGGGGTAAAGGATGAAGCGGGCCAGTAAGCCGGCATCCATGTCGGCGGAAGAAATGGTATACGACTCGGCAATATCGGCAGCATCGCCATTGAGCAGCATGACCGGGGTGCGGTTGATGTCATTGTCGAAGTGCTCGACAGTGACCTGCTCCAGGTCGGGCTCGTAGCGCCAGATGCGTTCTCCATTGGTCAGCATGGTCTCGGAATACGGACTGAGGATTTCCCAGTAGAAATGATCGGGCTTTTGCATGACCAGCAGTGCCGTTGATTCCTGGATCTCGCGACCATCCTGATCGAGAGTAAGCACGGCCACATCGGCGCGCAAAGTCCGGGTCTGCTCGAGAATGGCGGCCAGTTGTGCGGCAGCGGCCAGCTCCCCGGACGGTGCGGCC
Source organism: Pseudomonadales bacterium (assembly GCA_023257855.1). Taxonomy (GTDB): domain Bacteria; phylum Pseudomonadota; class Gammaproteobacteria; order Pseudomonadales; family Pseudohongiellaceae; genus Eutrophocola. The sequence continues at coordinate 7,249 of JALRBG010000089.1, forward strand.
TCCTGGGCAATGACCAGGGGCGAAACCAGGAGCAGGAATGTCAGCCAAAATGTCTTCATGGCCTGATTATACTCACGCAGCAGAAAAAATAATTTACTTTAAATATTTGTCTCAAGCTATTGATATTTAAATCAATCTCTTGGTGGTGGGGGCGCGATAACCTCGCGGTTGCCGTTGGCGCCCATCTCGGACACCACCCCGGCCATTTCCATGGCCTCGATCATGCGCGCGGCCCGGTTGTACCCGATGCGCAACTTGCGCTGCACGGCGGAGATGGAGGCCTTGCGCGACTCGGTCACGAACCGCACCGCCTCGTCATAGAGTGCATCATCCTCCTCTGCGCCCCCTTCGCCGCCTTCTGACGGGGTAAGTCCCGGCACGCCGTCGCCGGAGGAATCAGAGGTGATGCTTTCGATGTAATGGGGCTCGCCCCGCTGTTTCCAGGCCGCGGCAACGCGATGCACCTCGTCATCAGAAACGAAGGCGCCATGAACACGCTGGGCGATACCGCCACCCGGGGGCAGGAACAACATGTCGCCATGACCCAGAAGCTGCTCGGCCCCGCCCTCCCCGAGAATGGTGCGCGAGTCCACCTTCGACTGCACCATAAACGACAGGCGGGTGGGGATATTGGCCTTGATAAGGCCGGTAAGTACATCCACCGACGGGCGCTGGGTGGCCAGGATCAGGTGGATGCCGGCGGCCCGGGCCTTCTGGGCGATACGGGCAATGAGCTCTTCCACCTTCTTGCCCACCACCATCATCATGTCGGCCAGTTCGTCGACAATGACCACGATCTGCGGCAACGCCACCAGGTCTTCGGGTATCTGGTCCGCCTCGTCCACCTCGGAGAGTGGATCAGGCTTCCACAACGGATCCGGAATCGGTTTGCCGGCCTTGGCGGCTTCGGTCACTTTCTTGTTGTAACCGGCCAGGTTGCGAACGCCCATGGCGGACATGAGTTTGTAACGGCGCTCCATTTCCGCGACCGACCAGCGCAGGCCATTGGCGGCGTCCTTCATATCGGTTATTACCGGTGTCAGCAGGTGGGGAATACCGTCGTAAACCGAGAGCTCCAGCATTTTCGGGTCGATCATGATCATGCGCACATCTTTTGGCGACGACTTGAACAGGATCGACAGGATCATGGCATTGATGCCTACCGACTTGCCCGAGCCGGTGGTGCCGGCGACCAGCAAGTGCGGCATCTTGGCGAGATCAACCACTACCGGGTTGCCGCCGATATCGTGGCCAAGCGCCATGCTGATGGGCGAACGGGCATTGTCGAATTCCGCCGAGGACAATACCTGGCCGAGCTGGATCAGCTCCTTCTGCTCATTGGGAATTTCGATGCCGATAACGGTCTTGCCTGGAATGACTTCCACCACGCGCACGCTGGGCACTGCCAGGGATCGGGCCAGATCCTTCACCAGGTTGGTGATTCGACTGACCTTCACGCCCGGGGCCGGCTGTACTTCGAACCGCGTGATCACGGGGCCGGGATTGATGGCCTCGACCTCGATCTCGATACCAAAGTCACGCAGCTTGATTTCCAGCAGCTTGGACATGGCCTCCAGGGCCTCGGTGGAATAACCGACCTTGGGCTGGTTGCCCCACTCATCGAGCAGGGAAATCGGCGGCAACTCGCCGACGGATGACGTGTCGAACAGCTTGCCCTGTTTCTCCTTCTGGACACGCTTGCTCGGCTCCTTTGGCGCCTGCCTGACCGGGGCGATCTCGATGGGTTTTTTGCGCTTCTTTTCCTTTTCCACGAAGTGGTCCAGGGATTCCTTGCGCTGGCGCACGATGCGCTCGGTTTCCGCCTTTTCGCGCTGTGCTTCGCGCCAGTGCGCCCAGCGCTCGGTGACGTATTCGAAACTGTTCAGGCACAGACGGCCGGTGCCGTCTACCATCGCCAGCCAGGACAGGCCCGTGGCCAGGGTGATGCCGAGAATGAACATGGTCAGGAAGATCAGGGTGGAGCCCGTCAGGTCGAATGCCGGCAGCGCCATGCTGGCGATGCTGTTGCCCAGGATGCCGCCGGCTGAATTGGACAGGCTGGTGGCGAAATGCATGGTGGCGAGTGTTGCTGCGCCCAGCAGGGTCAGGATCACGCCGGTGCCCCGCAGGCCGAACAGCTCCCACGACCAGGGCGTGGATTCCTTGCGCGTGCGGAACAGGATCACCGCCCGGTAAACCAGCAGCAGCGGGAACAGGTAGGCCAGGTAGCCGAACAGCAGCAGCAGGACGTCGGATATCCAGGCGCCGGAGCGGCCCACGGTATTGTTGATGAGAGCGCCCTCGCCCGTGCGCGACCAGCCCGGGTCCAGGGGAGAATAGGAGCTGATCGCCAGGAACAGGTACAGGCCGATGGCCAGGAACAGGATCATCAGCCCTTCTTTCAGGAACAGCGCCTTCAGGTTGACCGCATGCTCTTCCGCCGGCGGCGTCTTGGCATTTTTCTTGGTTGCTTTGCTCAAGTGACTGACTCAGGTGCCCACGGGCCCGCATTAAAACCGTACCAGCCGGTTGCCCTGGCCGGCCAAAACGGTATTGTACCCGGTTTTCCGGGCATTGTGACACTCTTTGTATGGGGGCTCACCCCCATATCTAGGGCGTTTCAGCGCGGTTTTCACAAGATACGGGATAGCGGGGGCTTTTGCCTCTTTTACCCCTGCAGGATTCTGCTAACATACCTTCCCTTGAAAAAAGCCCCTGTGATCCCGACCTTTCACAGGAGTTAAGCCACGACTTATGCAGGTCCCCGGGCTTGCCGACGACAATAACCAGCCAGGAAGCAGTACACTCATGAACGACGTCCAACACCACCGCCTGATCATTCTTGGATCCGGCCCCGCAGGCTATACCGCTGCCGTTTATGCAGCCAGGGCCAACCTCAACCCGGTCGTGATCACCGGCATGCAGGCCGGCGGCCAGCTGACCACCACCACCGATGTCGACAACTGGCCCGGTGATGTCGAGGGCCTGCAGGGACCAGACCTGATGGTGCGCATGCAGAAGCATGCCGAGCGCTTCGACACCGAAATCATCTTCGACCATATCGACAGCGTCGACCTCTCGAACAAACCCTTCTCCCTGAAAGGCAGCGTGGGCGAATACACCTGCGACGCCCTGATCATCGCCACTGGCGCCTCCGCCCAGTACCTTGGCCTACCATCGGAAGAAAAATACATGGGAAGCGGCGTCAGCGCCTGCGCCACCTGTGACGGTTTTTTCTACAAGGGCCAGAAAGTCGCAGTCATCGGCGGCGGCAACACCGCGGTCGAGGAAGCCCTCTACCTGTCCAACATCGCCAGCGAGGTAGTGCTGGTGCATCGCCGGGATACCCTGCGTGCCGAGAAGATCCTGCAAGACAAGCTGTTCGAGAAAGCCAAAAACGGCAACGTCACCCTCATGTGGAACCATACCCTCGAGGAAGTCCTGGGTGAAAATGGTGAGGTCTCCGGCATGCGCATCAAGAGCACCGGGGACGGCAGCACGCAGGATATCGGTCTTTCCGCCGTGTTCATTGCGGTCGGCCACAAGCCGAACACCGAGATATTCACCGGCCAGCTCGACATGGCCGGCGGCTACCTTAAGATCAGGACCGGCCTCGAGGGCGGTGCCACCCAGACCAGCGTGCCGGGCGTATTTGCCGCCGGGGACGTGGCCGACCACATCTACCGCCAGGCAGTGACTTCTGCCGGCTTTGGTTGCATGGCCGCCCTGGACGCGGAAAAATACCTGGATTCGCTCGAAGACGCGGCATCGTGATATGAGCTCCCTGCCCTGGCTGCACGACGACGATTTCGAGTTTCCGGATCCGGCGTCAGCCCTGGTGGAACCCAACGGCCTGCTGGCCGCCGGCGGCAGTCTCGCCCCGGAGCGCCTGATCGAGGCCTACAGCAAGGGCATCTTTCCCTGGTTCGAGGCATCCCAGCCCATCCTCTGGTGGACTCCAGACCCGCGCATGGTGCTCTTCCCGAATGAGCTGCACATCAGCCGCAGTCTTGAAAAACTGCAGCGCAAATTCGACTACCGCATCAGTTCCGACGAAGCCTTTCGCGAGGTCATTAGCGCCTGTGCCGGCAGGCGTCACAATGCCCCGGGCACCTGGATCACCCCGGAAATAATCGAGGCCTACTGCGCCCT
>JALRBG010000149.1 GCA_023257855.1 Pseudomonadales bacterium
GAGGAAAGAGGAAAGAGGAAAGAGGAAAGAGGAAAGAGGAAAGAGGAAAGAGGAAAGAGGAAAGAGGAAAGGAAGCTACAATGAATTTTTTGAGTCAAACTATAAATTCATACCCAAAGTAAAAATAGCGGATTGTTACGTCCAGCGATCCCCAGACAGCCTTTCCTCTTTCCTCTGCCCTTAGACAAACCGGCTGCGAAACATGAAATACACGGCGCCAAGCAGGCATAAACCGGCCCACAGGTAATCCAGTTTCAGCGGTTCCCGCAGGTACAGGAGGGAGAACGGCACAAAAACCGTCAGCGTGATCACTTCCTGCATGATCTTGAGCTGGCCAACGCTGAGCACGGTGTAGCCGATACGGTTGGCCGGCACCTGGAACAGGTACTCCAGCAGGGCGATGCCCCAGCTTACCAGTGCTGCGATGAACCAGGGTTTGCTGTTGAGCTCCTTGAGGTGTGTATACCAGGCGAAAGTCATGAAGACGTTGCTGCATATGAGCAGCAGGATGGAGAGGACGACGGGATGCAGGGGCATGGTATTTCCTTAATTCCAGAGTAAACCTGTGACATGCTTGCCCATCACGGCACCATCGAAAACGACCTCGGCCTTCGTACCGGCCATGCCATAGCATACGTGCAGCGGCAGCAGGTGTTCTGGGCGAGGATGGCATTTCACGCCGCCAGGCGCCTGGTGCCAGTTGGCCAGCCGGCGCATGCGCTCCCCCTCTTCCATCTCACTGCTGCAGGTATCCTGCAGCCAGGACTCGAAGCCGGTATTGTCGGCTGCGCTGACCAGGCCGGGCACAAAGAACGCGCGCAGGTTGTGGAAGGTCATGCCGGAACCCACCACCAGGATATTTTTTTCCCTGAGGGGCGCCAGCAACTGGCCCAGCGCGATGTGCTGCAGGGCATCCAGGCTGGCCAGCAGTGACAGCTGGATGACCGGAACGTCAGCATCCGGGTACATGAGTTTCAGTGGCACGAACATGCCGTGGTCATAGCCGCGGCCTGCATCCAGCACGCAGGGTACGCCCGCCTTTTCCAGCCCTGCCGCGATCTCCCCGGCCAGGGCGGGATTGCCGGGCGCCGGATAACGGATCTCGTACGCTTCCGGGGGAAAGCCGCCGTAGTCATAGATCAGTTCCGGGGCTGCGCCCGCAGTGACATGGGGAGCCGGCATTTCCCAGTGGGCGCTGATGACCAGGATCGCTTCCGGTGTTCCCAGCCGATCCGGAATGGTTTGCAGGAATTCGGTGAGGGCCGCGTGCTCAGGATCATGCAGCAAGGGCATCGGACCGCCGCCGTGGGGAAGAAACAGGATTCTGGCCGCCATAACGTCTTTCCGGACTAGAGTGACTGAATAAATTCGCGGATGCCGTTGAGCGACATCTGGATGGCGAGAATCACCAGGATCATGCCCATCAGCCGCTCCAGGGCCCTGGAGCCGCGTTCACCGATCAGGGACAGCACCTTCGGGGACAGGACCAGCAGCACCGTCGTGGCGAGCCAGGCCAGGATCAGGGCGATGCACCACTCCCAGATGCGTCCGGGCTGGCTGGAGCCCAGAAATAGCAGAATGGCGATGGTGCTCGGCCCTGCCGTCAGGGGAACGGCAATGGGGACTATGAAGGGATCCTGCTCATCATCGCTGTTGTACTGGTGTCGGCCGGGAAAGATCATGCGCATGGAAATGATGAACAGCAGCACGCCGCCAGTGATGTTCAGGGATGGCTGCGTCAGGCCGAGGAAGGCCATGATGGCGTTGCCGGCAAACAGGAAACCCACCAGGATGCCCAGCGCGATAAGCATTTCACGGGCGATGACCCGGGTTCGCCGCGCCGGTTCGAGCCGCGACAGGATGGCGTTGAACACAGGGATGTTGCCCAGTGAATCAAGCACGAGGAACAGGGTGACGGCGGTGGAAAATATTTCTGTCCAGTTCATGTTTCATCCTGGTTGTTGTTTATGACAATGTCAGTATCCGGGGTATTACGGAAGATGGTGTCGTGTTCAGGCGAGCGCTCCGATTCCGGTCGTCCGTTGGTGTAATAATAAAAGGACAACGATTTCCGACTCTCACCCTCCGGGCAGCTTAATGGATGCGGGTGGCCATGATAGGACCAGTCGGTGGTGCTGAACACCACGGTACGGTTGAAAACCGGGGCGATCTTTTCGTAACAGCGGCTGATGTCCCTGTCCCAGAGTTCCAGGTGCCCGCCCCAGTTATCCTGCCAGTCCTCGTTGAGATAGACGAGCATGTTCAGGCGCCGGTCCAGCTTTATCTTCGGATGGATGTTGAAATCCACGTGCACCTTCAGAAAACCGCCCGGCAGGATCTGGTGCAGGCCGGCACCGCCGAAATACGGATCCGGAATGAGCCCGTCGATGCCGGTCAGTTGTTCCAGGAAATCGAGCATGGGCGGTGCGTTCATGGCCTGCAGGAAATCCCAGATGACCGGTGCCAGCGTGTTGGTGTGCCAGTAACCCAGCTTCTTCTCCGTTTCCGAATCGAACGTGCGCCAGGGCATGTCTCCGGCCTTTGGAAACACGCCCAGTATCTGACGCAGCAGAGCATCATCGAACAGGTTGTCGATCACAATGTGGGGAAAGGGTGCCGCAGCCTGGTAGGAAGCAGCCAGGGCTTTCGGGTCCGCGTTCAGGTTGGGGATCAGTTGCATGGCGCTACTCTACAACAGCCTTGATGCAACAACCACCTGGCCCGCATGACTGCAATCACATAGCCGCAACCTTCCCAGTGCAACCTTCAGGTTGCCTATCGCCGCATATGGCCTTGTTTGCAAATGACATGACGCATGCCGTTGGTTTTCATTACACTGCATTCCCATGATCTACCTCATCCTCGGCATTCTCCTGTTCGTGCTCATC
>JALRBG010000184.1 GCA_023257855.1 Pseudomonadales bacterium
TAAAAATGGGTAAGCAAAAAAAAGCATATCACCACAGCATTCATAATGCTGGGGTCGGTGGTTCAAGTCCACCCGTAGCTACCAATTAAAACAGGCACTTACAGGTAACCCCGTAAGTGCCTTTTTTATTTCCGCCTGCCAGCCCTTCATGCTGTTGTCCTGCCGCAAGGAAATCCGAATTTCTGCTTTCAGCGGGTGCCGAATAATCACCGGGAATGTAGAATCATGAAAAAAACAAGACCCTGATTTTATGTCATGACAGAAGCAGACCTGATCGTCCACGGCATCGACTGGCTCATCACCGTTGATGCCGAGCGCCGCATCCTTCGCGATGCTGCCGTCGCCATTAAGGACGGCAAATTCGCCGCCGTCGGCAAATCCGCCGATATACAGAAAGCGTGGACAAGCAGGGACTCATTCGACGCTGGCAACCGTGTCGCCACCCCCGGCCTGATCGACAGCCACCTGCATTCGTCCTTCCAGCTGGCGCGCGGTCTCGCCGATGAGGTCGGTACCCGCCCCTTCCTGTTCGAGCATATGTTTCCCTATGAAGGCGCCATGTCGGCAGACGATGTCTATGTGAGCTCCCTGCTCACCACGATGTCGCTGCTGCGCTGCGGGGTCACCTGCTTCATCGACCCCGGCAACTACCACCCGCAGGCCACCGGCAAGGCGGCGCTGGCGGCGGGCATGCGCACGGTGCTGGGTCGCAGCGCCTTCGACATGACCAAGGCCGTGCTTGGCATCCTGCCAAAAGCCATGATCGAAACGACGGACCAGGCCATCGCCAACAATCGCGCCCTGCTCGACCATGTCGCTGAACTGGACAACCCGAAGATCAGGGGCAGTGTTTCCTTTCGCGGCCTGAGCAATTCCAGCGACGCGCTCATCAGCGCCTGCCATGCCATGGCGCGGGAACATGACTGCATGCTGCAGACCCACGCCTGTTTCAACTATTCCACCCACGACGACTGCCTGGGCAATTTCGGTTTGCCGGAGATCGAGCGCCTGGAAAAACTCGGCGTCCTCGATGAACACACCCTGCTTGTCCATGCCGGCTGGATCGAACCGAAAGAAACAGAGATCATCACCCGCCGCCGGCCGCAGCTGGTCTCGGCGCCAAGCTCCAGCCTGCACAACGGCTACGGCAATTTCATGCGCGGGCGCCTGCCGGAACTGATGGAGATGGGCATCAATGTCGGCCTTGGCTCCGACCATGCCTGCTCCGGCATCACGGACCTGGTCCAGGAAATGCTGCTGTTCGCCGGCGCCTACAAGGAAATCCACATGAACCCGCGCGTGGTGTCGCCCGAGCAGGTAGTGGAAATGGCGACCATCAACGGTGCCCGCTGTGCCGGACAGCAGGATGCGATCGGCAGTGTCGAGGTGGGCAAGGAAGCGGACCTGGTACTGTTCGATTCCCGGTATCCCGAATGGCAGCCGCTATTCAATCCCGTCTCCAACCTGGTTTATTCCGCCACCGGCAATTCCGTCACCGACGTGTGGGTGGCCGGCGACCGCGTGGTCGAGAACGGCCACCTGAGCAAGGTCGACGAGGCCGAAATCCTGGAACAGGTCGCCCGGACCATGGGCGGCATCGGCAAGAAACTCAATATCGATAAACTGGTGAAACTCGGCTGGCCGGTTTCATGAAGCAATAGGTGTAATTATGAATGTAACCACTCTCGATGGCGTCACTTACGGTGTCAACGATATCGCCGAAGCACGGCAATTCTGGCTCGATTTCGGCCTTAACCTGGAAGCCGAAAGCACGGACCGCCTGCTGTTTACCTCGAAGGACAAATCCTTCGTCGAGATACGCCACAGGGATGACCCTGCCCTGCCCCCTGCCATCGAGGAAGGGCCCGGTGTTCGGGAAGCCATTTTCGGCGTGAAGACCCAGGCCGATCTCGATGCCATCAAGGCCGAACTCGAAAAGGACCATGACGTCATTACCGATGCCGAGGGCACCCTGCACTGCCTCGACCCGCTAGGTATCGGTGTCGGCTTTCGCGTGTCACGGTGCGTGGAAGTGAAGGCAGAAGAGCCGCATTTCAACATGCCAGGCCGCACCGGCCGCCTGAATGCCCGCGGCAAGTTCTATGATTGCGCCAAACCCCTGGAAATGAGCCATGTCGTGTTCATGGTGCCGGACACCGAAAAGGAAATCGATTTTTACGTAAACCGGCTGGGTTTTCGCATCAGTGACTGCTACCCGGGCCGCGGCTACTTCCTGCGCGGCGGCGCCGGCCGTTATCACCACAACCTGTTTCTGTTGAACCCCGGCGGCAAGGGCGACAAGTTCGGCTTCCACCATCTCGCCTTCGAGGTCTCGAACGTGCACGAACTGTTCGGCGGCGGCCTCAACATGACCAAAAAAGGCTGGAAGACCATGCTCGGTCCAGGCCGTCATCCCATCTCCTCCTGTTACTTCTGGTACTTCCTCAACCCTTGCGGCGGCGGTGCTGAATACGATTTCGATTCGGATATCGTCGATGAAAACTGGCAAGGCGAGGAATTCGAGCAGACACCCGAACGCTTCGCCGAGTGGAGCCTGGCGGCGGGCATGGAAGAAAACCTGCTGTACAAGGGCGTCCAGACCGGGGATACGATCAAGAAGAAGTAGCCGCCCATGAAAATCGATATCTTCACCCACTTTGTGCCGCCGGCGCTGACCGACTACCTGGCCAAAACCAGACTGGGCGCGATCGCCACCCCGCGCTGGCGCAACATCCCGACACTGGTGGACCTCGACGAGCACCTGCGCATGATGGATGAGTTCGACGACTACGTGCAGATACCGTCCATCGCCAACCCGCCTATCGAGGCCTTCGGCACACCGGAAGAAACATCGGAGATAGCGCGGGTTGCCAACGACCACATGGCGCAGCTGTGCGAGCGGCATCGTGACCGTTTCCCGACATTCGTCGCCAACCTGCCCATGAACAATCCCGATGCCGCGGTGATCGAGGCGCGCCGTGCCGTTACCGAACTCGGCGCCGCCGGCTGTCTGGTGTATTCGAACGTATTGGGCGCGCCGCTGAGCGAGGAGCGCTTCTTCCCGCTGTTCCAGGCCATAGCCGAACTTGACCGCCCGATCTGGATTCATCCCATCCGCGGTCCCGATACCGCCGATTACAAAACCGAAATCGTTTCACTGCACGAGCTCTGGTTCACTTTCGGCTGGCCTTATGAAACCGCGCTGGCGATGGGACGCCTGGTCCATGCGGGCCTGTTCGATAAACTACCCGGCATCAAGATCATCACCCACCATCTCGGCGGCCTGGTACCCTACCTGGAGGGCAAAATTAATTTCGGCTTTCGCCAGGCCGGCGAAGGTGATATGGAAACCAATCCTGTTGCCATTGAGGCCGGATTAATAAAGAAACCCGCCGACTATTACCGCATGTTCTACGGCGACTGCGCCGTCAATGGCATCGACAAGGCCTTTGATTGCGGGCTGGAATTTTTCTCGGCGGAGCACGTCGTGTTTGCGTCAGACGCTCCCTTCGACCCCCTGGGCGGCAGGCACCTTATCCGGGAATCCATGCGACTGGTCGACGCGCTGGAAAAAGCAGACCGGGACAGGATCTACTACGGCAACGCTGCCAGGCTGATCGGCCTGGAGTGAAACTGACCTGCCCTTTTACAGGGCAATCGGCGGCATGCGGATGCGCAGAATCTCGTTGCTTGCCCGAATGATCCCCCACAATTCCCGTTCAGGACCCGACCTGTCCCAGGCGATACCCTGCCCGTTGAAGCCTTCCACAATCACGGTTGCCACCCAAAGCAGTTCTTCACCACTGGCCGGTACGGCCATGACATAGATCTCCGGGTGATCGTGGCCGGTCAGGTACAGGTAGCCGTCATCGCCCCAGGAACTGCCGGAATTGCTCATCGGGCGCATGCGCGCCAGCAGATCCTGCGGCAACGACCAGCTTTGCTCAATGCCGAAGGCATCATCCAACCGGGCAACCCGTGTGTTGCTGGTACCGCCATAGGGCTGCGACTGTCCGTCCGGAATGATGTCGTAGTTGCCAAAACCCGCCCACCACTCACCATTATGTCGGTCGATCCAGGTCAGCGATCCGAGGCTGGCATCAACGGGCACGGAAGCCACCGGGTTCAGGTTGCTGGCCCGGCGCACTTCTATCGAATTCGCCATGGGTGAATCGGGGTAGTTGGAGTGGGCGGCGTAAAGCGTCCCGTCCAGGACCATGCCGCTGTCCAGGTGAGTGATCGCCTCACCGCCGCTGCGCCAGCCCATGACCACCTGCCCGTCAGCCTGGCCGAGCTTGATGATATTGGCATTGTTGATGGCATAGGCGAACTCGCCGTCCACGGCGACAGCCTGGCGGGCCTCGGGTGTCTCGAACCGGGAAATGATTGCCGCGGCAAACACCGGCGCCTCGGCTCCGCGAAGACAGGGCACAGGCAACAGGAGCAGCAGGAAAAGGGAAGCATATTTCATGCGCGCAGTGTAGCACGGCTGTTTTGGGCTTTATGGCCGGACTCACTATACTCACACCATTGTGAGCCTGCCTTATAACCCATGACACAGCTGTCTGTTCCCGAAGCCCGCCGCATCGCCCTCATCGCCCAGGGCCTGCACACCAATGCCCCCTTCGGTGCCGGCAAGGCCGCCGTGCAGCGCTGCATCGAACAGCTGGGCTATATCCAGATCGACACCATCTCCGTTATCAACCGCTCCCACCACCACGCCTTCTGGACACGGGTGCCCTCGTACCGGGAAGAACACCTCGATCGTCTTCTGAAGGAACGGCGCATCCTGGAATACTGGTCGCATGCCGCCGCCTATCTGCCCATGCGGGATTACCGCTACTGCCTGCCTTACATGAATGCCATTGCCAGCGGTGAGCGCCACTGGCGCACACCGGACAGGAAAGCCATGGCCATGGTGCTCGACCGAATACGGGAAGAAGGTCCGCGGATGGCACGGGATTTTGAGCATTCGCAAGACCGCGGCGCCGAATGGGGATGGAACTGGAAACCCGCCAAGATCGCCCTC
>JALRBG010000251.1 GCA_023257855.1 Pseudomonadales bacterium
CCTATGACAGCGTGGACTACCAGGCGGGGGATTACCTGCTGTTCGGCCCGGAAACCCGCGGCCTGCCGGACGCAATCCGCTCGGCCGATGAGATCACGGCAGTCATCCGGATCCCGATGCTGCCGCACAGCCGCAGTCTGAACCTGTCCAATGCTGCCGCAGTGATCATCTATGAAGCCTGGCGGCAGGCTGGCTTCCCCGGGGTATAAAAAAACCGCCCGGGGGCGGTTTTTTCGATCGTGCTGACTTTAGTGGGAGTCGCCACCGGTGCCGGCAGTGGGGTCGGGCGGGGTCACGGCGGCCGCCGGCGCACCCTGCTGAGCCTGCTGCTGCTTGGCCTGCATGTAGATGCTTTCGAAGTTGATCGGCGCCAGCAGGAGGGCCGGAAAGCTGCCCCTGGTGACCAGGGCGTCGATCGCCTCCCGGCCGTAGGGAAAGAGCACGTTCGGGCAAGCTATAGTAAGTACTTGCTCCAGCTGGTCGCCTTCAATTCCGCGCACCTCAAAAATACCTGCCTGGTGCACTTCCACCAGGAAAATGGTTTTTTCATCCTGCTTCACATCCGCCGTCAGGCGCAGGACAACCTCGTAAAGCCCCTCATCGATCCGGGTGCTCTTGTTGTTGATGCTGAAATTGACCTGCGGATTGTACTGCTGCTTGAAAACATTGGGCGTGTCCGGGGCCTCGAAGGAGGAGTCCTTGATATAGACACGCTGCACGCCGAAGCGCTGTCCCTGCCTGTCGCCTGCCGGCTGTGCCGCCGGATTGTTCGTTACTTCATTGTCTGCCATGTTGGTTCCTTAAAGATGTGGCCGGCGCACCGGCCGGGTCCTGATTCAATGCGTTGTCAGTTCCGTGGCTACTTGATGGCCGGCAGGCCCTGGGTCTGCCACTCCGCCATGCCGCCGCGCATCCTGGAAACGGCGCTGAAGCCGTTTTCCTCGAGCAGCTTGACGGCATCGCCCGACTGCTGGCCGAGCTGGCACACCACCACCAGAGGCTTGTCACGGAATTTTTCCAGCTCCTTCAGCCGCTCTTTCAGCTTGGCCAGGGGGATGTTGATGGCATCGACGATATGACCGTTTTCAAAGGCCTTGCTGTCCCTGATGTCCAGGATGACGCCGTCCTGCCTGTTCACCAGCAGCGTGGCCTGCTGCGGGCTGAGCGCACTGCCGGCCTTCGCCTGCAGGTACAGGATAAACGTGACGGACAGGCCCAGCCAGAGACCGGAGAGTATCCAGTGGTTCATCAGGAATTCGATAAATTGAGCCATCGGGAAAAGTGATTTACTGCCAGTTCAAAGAGGCACGGAGTATACACGCCAAAATCCGTGAAGTCAGGTGTAGATTCCGCGGAAAATCAGGGGAAATACAGGGTTCTGCGCTCGCATGCCCTGCCTGAATTGGCGATAATGGGCCCCTGAATTTGCCTCTTCATTCCAGGGATTTTATGTCTGCTTCCACCGGCCCCACCCTGCTGTTGATCCTCGATGGCTGGGGTCACCGTGATGCCACAGCCCATAACGCCATCAGCCACGCCAACACGCCCGTATGGGACAACCTGCTGGCCACCTGTCCGCACACCCTGATTCACACATCCGGCCTGAAGGTTGGCCTGCCGGAGGGCCAGATGGGCAATTCGGAAGTCGGCCACATGAACCTCGGCGCGGGTCGCGTGGTGTACCAGAGCCTCACCCGGATCGACAAGGATATTGCCGACGGGGGCTTCTTCAGCAATCCCGTCCTGTGCGGTGCCGCAGATGCCACCCTGGAAAATGACAGGGCCCTGCACATCATGGGCCTGCTCTCCCCCGGCGGCATCCACAGCCACGAAGACCAGATTGGCGCCATGATCGATCTCGCCCAACAGCGCGGCTGCCGGAAAATCTACCTGCACGCCCTGCTCGACGGCCGCGATACGCCACCGCGCAGCGCTGCCCCTTCCCTGGAAAAAATCGAGGACAAGTTTGCCGCCCTGGGCTGTGGCCAGATAGCCAGCATCGCCGGCCGCTTCTTCGGCATGGACCGGGACAAGCGCTGGGATCGCGTGGAAAAATCCTTCAATGCGATTTGCCACGGCAAGGCTCCGTTTATGGATAGCTCGGCTTCCACCGCCCTTGCCGCTGCCTATGCGCGCGATGAAAACGACGAGTTCGTCCAGCCCACCTGCATCACCGAGAACGGCAACCCCGTTTCCATCCGTGACGGTGACGCCGTGGTGTTCATGAACTTTCGGGCCGACCGCGCCCGTGAACTCACCCGCGTTTTCACGGATCTGAAATTTGCCGATTTCGATCGCGGCACGCTACCCCTGCTCAGCCACTTCGTGATGCTCACGGAATACGCCGAAGACATCGACGCGGAGTGCGCCTATCCCCCCCATCGGCTCAGCAACGTCCTCGGGGAATACCTGGCCAGCAACCACAAGACGCAGCTGCGGATCGCCGAAACGGAAAAGTACGCCCATGTCACCTTCTTTTTCAGCGGTGGCCGGGAGACGGAATTCGATGGTGAAACCCGCATCCTAGTGCCGTCACCCAAGGTGGATACCTACGACCTGAAACCGGAAATGAGTGCCTTCGAGGTCACCGACAAACTGGTCAGCGCCATACGTAACCGCGAGTACGATGCCATCGTCTGCAACTTCGCCAACGGCGATATGGTCGGCCACACGGGCGTGTGGGAAGCGGCGCTGAAGGCCGTCGAGGTCATCGACCAGTGCCTTGCAAAGATAACCGAAGCGATCCTGGACACCGGGGGCCACTGCCTGATCACTGCCGACCACGGCAACATCGAGCAGATGCTAGACGAGCAATCAGGCCAGCCGCTCACTTCCCATACCAATGGCCCCGTCCCGCTGGTGTATGTCGGGGGCAGTCAGCTGACCTTCGAGGACGGCGGTTCCCTCTGCGACGTGGCGCCAAGTGTCCTTTCTTTGCTGGGGTTGCCCCAGCCAGAAGAGATGACTGGTCACTCGCTGATACATTTCAACTAGGCGCGGGCATGTTGCGAAGACTGTGGCCCGGAATTTTCACCACTGCCTTCACCCTTGGCCTGCTGTTACCGACCGCTTGTCTGCGCGCACAGGAGCGCGCTTCCGAAGCAGCCCTGGCCGCCATCAATGACGCCATCGCGGAAGTGCAGGCGGAAATCGGCCGGCGCAACAGCGAGCG
>JALRBG010000315.1 GCA_023257855.1 Pseudomonadales bacterium
GGCGGTTCGATAAACAAGCGGGAGTCTTGCGGTGCTTGAGTCAATGGCATGCCCCGACATTCAAAGGCGGTGAGTTTGAGTCGTCCGCCTGGCAGCAATCGTTTCAGTCTGGAGAGGGGTTGCCTGGACGGGTGTGGGCCAGCATCGGCCCGCGCACGATATCACCGATGGCGTAGATGCCCGGCACACCGGTGCCGCAGTGATCATCAACCTCGATAAAGCCGCGCTGGTCCCGCTTGACCCCGCAGTCGTCGCTCAGCAGGCCTTCGGTCTGCGGCTTGCGGCCAACACAGACAATCAGCTTGTCGAAACTTTCCTCTTTTTTACTTTCCTTGTCCTCAAAGGTGACCTTTACGCCCTTGCCCTTGCCTTTCTTCAGCTCGCTGCCGGTGACCTTGGCACCCAGGCGGATATCGAGACCCTGCTTGGTCAGGATCTTCATGGCTTCCTTGGCAATCTGCTGGTCGATCATGGGCAGGAAAGTATCCATAGCCTCGAGGACAACCACTTCACTGCCCAGCCGCGACCACACAGACCCCAGTTCAAGGCCGATAACGCCGGCGCCGATAACGCCAAGCCGTTTCGGCACGGCCTGGAACTCCAACGCACCGGTTGAGTCAACGATGGTATCGCCATCCAGCGGTGTCGGCGGAATCTCGATGGGAACGGATCCGGCGGCGAGAATGATGTTGTCTGCCGACAGGGTCCGCTTTTTGCCGTCCTTGTCAGTGACCTCGACCTTTCTGTCCTTCAGCAGTTTGCCGGTGCCGGAAATGCCTTCCACCTTGTTGCTGCGAAACAATCCGGCTATGCCGCCTGTGAGTTGCTTCACCACTTTTTGCTTGCGGTCGATCATGGCAGGTACGTCTATATCGACCTTGCCGACCTTGATGCCGTGGACGTCGAAAGCATGGCTGGCTTCGTGGTACTTGTGAGAGGAGTCGAGCAGTGCCTTTGACGGGATACAGCCGACATTGAGGCACACGCCCCCGTACACCGGCTTGCTGTCGGCATCGATCCATTTCTCGACGCAGGCGGTTTTCATTCCGAGCTGCGCCGCACGAATGGCGGCAACATAACCGCCGGGACCCGCGCCGATAACAATCACATCATAATCTGCCATGTCTGATTCCTGTGTTCTCTGAATTCTCTCTTTGTGCAGTACCCGATGGGCTGCAGTGAATCGAAAAGTTGCTAAACTTCAAGGAATATCCGCGCGGGATCTTCCAGAAGGTCCTTGATCGTGACCAGGAACTGCACAGCTTCCTTGCCGTCGATCATGCGATGGTCGTAGGACAATGCCAGGTACATCATGGGGTGCACTTTTACCTCACCGTTGACCGCCATCGGCCGCTCCTGGATTTTGTGCATGCCAAGTATCGCCGTCTGTGGCGGGTTCAGGATCGGCGTCGACAACAGGGAGCCGAACACGCCGCCATTGGAAATAGTGAAGGTACCGCCGGTCATTTCCTCGATTGACAACTTGCCATCGCGGGCCTTGAGGCCGTAATCACGAATGGACTTTTCGATATCCGCCAGGCTCATGGCGTCGGCATCGCGCAGTACCGGCACGACCAGACCACGATCGGAGGACACTGCCACGCCGATATCCTGGTAACCGTGATAAATGATGTCATTGCCGTCAATGGAGGCGTTGACTGCAGGGAAACGCTTAAGTGCTTCCACACTTGCCCTGACGAAGAATGACATGAAGCCGAGACGGGTGCCGTCATGCTGTTTCTCAAAGGCATCCTTGTACTTGTTGCGCAGCTCCATCACGGCCGACATGTCCACTTCATTAAAGGTCGTGAGCATCGCGGTGGTCTGGGTTGCCTGGAGCAGGCGTTCAGCGACTTTTGCGCGCAGTCGCGTCATGGGCACACGCTCCTCCGCACGGGCGCCTGCCGGAACAGTGACTGGTGCCGGTACCGGCTTCGGGGCGGCCGGTGCAGGTGCAGCAGCAGGAGCAGGCTGCTGTTTCGCCGCGGGTGCCTTCATGTGGTTGAGTACATCTTCCTTGGTGATGCGGCCATCCTTGCCTGTGCTCGTGATCTGTTCCGGGTCGAGCTTGTTTTCCTCAACCAGTTTGCGTGCCGCCGGACTCATCAGTACGGCCTCGTCACTCTTGTCCTCATCATCTTCGGCTGGCACTGCGGCTGCAGCGGCCGCAGGTACTGCGCTTTTCGCCGGTTCCTTACTGATCTCGCCCTCCGCGAACACCGCCAGCACTTCGTTGCTGACAATGGTGTCGCCCTCACCTTTCTTTATTTCCTGCAAAACACCGTCTGCCGGCGCGACGACTTCCAGCACCACCTTGTCGGTTTCTATATCCACCAGCAGCTCGTCACGAGCGACACTTTCGCCGGGCTTTTTATACCAGGTGGCGATCGTGCCGTCGGGAACCGATTCGGGCAACGTGGGCGCTTTGATTTCTATTGTCATGTGACTTCCCTTTTCTCGCCCGGCGGCGAGGTCAGTAGTTTCGGCGACGCCTGTTATTCGTTTTCGACCAGGCCCAGCGCCTGTTTCACCAGCAGATCCTGACGCCTGTTATGCAAGGCCATGTAGCCACCTGCGGGCGCTGCTGAACCGGGACGTCCGGCATATTCCAGCTGGAAACTGGGACGGTCGCGGTTGATCACCTTTTTCATGTGGTGCTGGCTCGGATACCAGGCACCCATGTTCTGCGGTTCTTCCTGACACCAGATGACCTTTTCGTAGTTCTTGTACTGTTTGAGCACCTCATACAGCATTTCTTCCGGGAACGGGTACAACTGTTCCAGCCGTATGATCGCGACATCCTTGAGGCCTTCTTCGCGACGCATCTTGCGCAGCTCGTAATAGACTTTGCCGCTGCACATCACGACGCGCTTCACTTTCAGCGGGTCGATATCGTCGTCGGTTTCCGGGATGACCAGCTGGAAGGCGCCTTCGGAAAGTTCGGTCAGACTGGACACCGCTTCGGGGTGTCGCAGCAGACTCTTGGGTGTCATAACAATAAGCGGTTTGCGCAGCGGCCTGATGACCTGGCGGCGCAGCATATGGAAGACCTGGGCCGGCGTGGTCGGCACACAGACCTGGATATTGTGCTCGGCGCACAGCTGCAGGAAGCGTTCGAGTCTTGCGGAAGAATGCTCCGGCCCCTGTCCTTCATAGCCGTGCGGCAGCAGCATGGTCAGTCCACACAGGCGGCCCCACTTGTATTCACAACTGGTCACAAACTGGTCGATCACCACCTGGGCGCCGTTGGCGAAATCGCCGAACGAATTGCCCGCTTTTACAAAAACGAGCAGGTCGAAAAAGCCCTGAAATTCTACGAAGATTACGAAGAACGTGAAAAAGACTATTTGCCTGCCTCGCTGCGGCGTCCCTATTACTGCGCAGGTTGCCCGCACAATAC
>JALRBG010000084.1 GCA_023257855.1 Pseudomonadales bacterium
GTTTCCCGCCCTGGAGCGCCTGTTGTTCGAAGACGACAGCCTGGCATCACTGCAGTCGGACCCGTTTCGCTGCCAGGTGGCGCAGGCCATTGCCCGCAATATCGATGAAATCGCCACCGGTGTGCATACGCGCTGGGTCGATGAATTCCGCGCCACGGTCGCCAGTGCGGACGACCGCGGTTTCTTTGAAAGCAGCGAGGATGCCACTATCGATTTCCTGAAGGCCCAGGTTGAAACCGTACGTCGCATCCAACAGCAGAAACTGGAAGAGGTGATCGGTGAGACCGCCAGCGAGGCCCGAGTACGCCGTGCCGAATCCTGGCGCTCGGCTCGCTCCCTGAGAAACCTCAGGCTCAACGTACAGGCGCTGGAAGCGTTGTTTAACGGCAACGAAAACCAGGAAGTTGCCCTGAGTACCGTTCTGTATCCGGAAGACATGGCAGCGATCAATGCCCGCTTTGCGGAACTTGACGACACCTTCAACGGGTTGCCCGATGCTTTTGATACGGCACTGGCGGAAGAGGGCGGCCATGCCCGCCTGCTCGCTGTTGCTGCCGGCCTTGATGCCCTGTTTGAGGCTTTCGAGGCCAGCCTGAAAAACACCGATCTTTATCTCGGCTTCAATTCGCTGGATGGAGACTGATCATGGAGCGGACATTGTCCTTCAGCCTTGCTCCTGACCGGGGTGGAAACCTGAAGCGTCGTCACTTTCTCGCTCTCACAACCGGGCTGCTTGCCGCACCGGCATTCGCCGTCAGCACGGCCCGGGAAACGCCGCTGTTTCTCAGTGCGGCTTCCGATGCCGACGACCGGCACTGGGTGATCGGATTCCGGCAGTCGAATGGTTTGGTCAAACAGGTATTCAAGCATGCCCTGCCGTCCCGGGCCCACTCCATCGCGATTCATGAAGGGTTGGGCATCTATGTCGTGCTCGCCCGCCGTCCGGGCCGCTACCTCTGGGTTGGGGATCTCGACACCGGCTCTAGGTTGGCGGAGATCACCGTACCCATGGACCGCCACCTGTATGGCCATGGCGTGTTCACGACAGCGGGTGATCGTTTCTATACCAGCGAAAATGCCTGGCAGTTCATCAACGGTGACAGTGGACGCATCGTCGCCTGGGATGTGGCGCGCCACGGTGACAGTATCAGCATGTCCCGTAGCCTGGAGTTTCCCAGTTACGGCGTAGGCCCCCACGAACTTCTGTTGAAGCAGCAGGCGAGTGTTCTCGTGATCGCCAACGGCGGCATCCGGACCTCGCCGGAGCAACCGCGGGCCAAGCTCAATATCGACTCCATGCAGCCCTCGCTCGCCTATATCGATGCCGGCAACGGCCAGCTGCTCGAACAGCACACCCTCGATCCGGACTGGCACAAGGCCAGTATTCGCCACATCGATCTCAATGCCGCCGGGCAGGTGGTCATGGGCATGCAGTACGAGGGAGAGCCGTTCGATCGCGCACCACTGGTTGCCACGCATACCCAGGGCCAGCCCCTGACACCGCTATGGGCGCCCGAGCCACAGCAGGGCCAGATGTCCCAGTATGTCGGCTCGATTCGCTATGATGCCTCGGGCGATTATTTTGCCGCCACCTGTCCGCGCGGCAACCTGATCACCATCTGGCATGCAGGCAGCGGCGAGATGGTGCATTCCCTGCGCTCACGCGACGGTTGCGGCATCTGCGCCGTGGAAAACGGATTCATGTATACCGCGGGTACCGGTCGTATCAGTCATTACGACCCGGTGCTTGACGCGGTCACTGAACTCGACAGTGCTGCTACCGGCAGCGTGTTCTGGGACAACCACCTGAGTACGAGGCGAGCGTGATGCGGCACATCCTGGTCCTGCTTATGACACTGATCCTGCCGGCTTTCGCCATGGCGCAGTATGATCCGTTGTACCAGCAGAAACTCGTTGACCTGGGCACCGCCCTGTTTTTCGACGTGACCCTGTCACGCGACAAGACCCAGAGCTGCGCCTCCTGTCATGATCCCGCGCAGGCTTTCATGGACTGGCGCGGCAGCCCGGTTGGGCGCGCCGCTTCCGTCGGCAATGACATGAAGTCACTGGGAGACCGCAACGCCCCGACGCTGGCCTATGCCGCACTGACACCGGTGTTTCACCGCAACGAGGATGGTGACTACGTGGGCGGCATGTTCTGGGATGGCCGCGAGCCCGACCTCGAAGGCCAGGCCGGCGCTCCCTTCCTCAATCCCATCGAGATGCAGATGGAATCGAAAGCCGCGGTGGTCGAACGGCTCCAGGAACACACCATGTTTCCCACGGCCTTCAGGGAGTTGTGGGGTGATGACATCTTCGAGGATGTCGATGTCGCCTACCGGCGCATGACGGAGGCCATTGCCGCACTCGAGCGAACCGAATTCTTCTCGCCCTTCGATTCCAGGTACGATCGCTA
Source organism: Pseudomonadales bacterium (assembly GCA_023257855.1). Taxonomy (GTDB): domain Bacteria; phylum Pseudomonadota; class Gammaproteobacteria; order Pseudomonadales; family Pseudohongiellaceae; genus Eutrophocola. The sequence goes on from JALRBG010000084.1 coordinate 2,417, forward strand.
CCTGCGCGGTGAGTATGAACCCACTGAAGAGGAAGAGCTGGGCATGACCCTGTTCTTCTCGCCACAGTTCACAAACTGCAACCAGTGCCACCAGCTCAAGCCGTTTGCCGAAAGTGAGGGGGAGCTGTTCACGAACTACAAGTACTTCAATGTCGCCACGCCGGTGAATGTGGCGCTGCGCGAGGCCAACGGGCTGGGTCCCGATCACCTCGATTACGGCCTGCTGGAAAATCCGCAGGTGGACGACCCGGCGCAGGCCGGCAAATTCAAGACGCCGACATTGCGCAACGTGGCCATGACGGCCCCCTACATGCATAACGGCGTGTTCCCCGACCTGGAAACCGTGGTGCGTTTCTACAACAAGTTCAATGTGCGCGGGCCCGCCCGCGACATCAATCCCGATACCGGCGAGCCCTGGGGCGAGCCCGAAATCGCGGAAAACATCGACTGGGAAAAACTGGAGTCGGCGCCCGCCCTGGATGAGCGTCGCATCAAGGCCCTGGTCGCCTTCATGAGAATGCTCACCGACCGTCGTTACGAGCACCTGATGCCCTGAGCCTGCCGTCCCCTGCCCCAGGGCAGTCTGGACGGCATCGAGTTTGCCGGTTATCCTGCGCCAACGCCGTACCACTTTAACAACAAGAAGTAATACCGCCATGAGGGGGATCACCCATGAGCATGGTCGTTTCGGCTCCACCCGTCGCCTCGGCGACATTCAAGCCTTCCTTCTTCTTCTGGATGACGCTGCTGATGGCATTCTTTGTCTTTGGCGGCTTCGGCATGACCTATTTCTTCCCGCTGGCTACCGGCACCTTTCCGCCGGCACCGCCGGTGGTGCACCTGCATGGGTTCGTCTATTCCACCTGGATGATCCTGTTAGTGGTGCAGGCCGGGCTGGTGAATGTCCGCAACGTCAGGCTGCACCGCAGTATCGGCATGTACTGTATCGCCCACGCCATGGCTGTTATCCTGATGGGCGCACTGATCACCATCCTCGGTGCTACCGGGTTCCGGGGCGGCCCCGCGCCGCACGGCATTACTCTCGGAATCTTTGCTGCCACCGGTTTCGCCTTGCTGTTTATCCTGGCCATTCGCAATACGCGCAATCCCGATGTGCATCGCCGGCTCATCCTGTTCGCCATGCTGCCCATCCTGCCGCCGGGCATCCATCGCCTGTACATGGTGCCCTTCGGCATCACCTATTTCCCGCTCATACCGATGTATATCACGCTCAACCTGATGGCGATCGCCATCATCGTGCAGGAATGGCGCGCTTCTGGCGCCATCAATAAATTCACCTGGATCGGCGCCGGCTGGATCGTGCTGCAGCAGGTGCTGCATGCGACGGTAGGTATGTCTGAACTGGCGGTTGATGTGACGTACTGGCTCGGCAGCCTGGCGCACTACCGGTAATTAGTATTTCAGCTGATCGGCATGGCAGGTCAGGGCATTTCGATCCTGGCGATCTTCAGGCCTTTTTCGGCATCGCTCTCCTCAAAGGCCCTGGCAACCGGCATCCATCCCGCGAAGTTGGTAGTGGGCAGCTCTTTCGAAAACACGTCCAGCAGGAAGTCCCTGCCCAGGAAGGGGCTGTTCAGTGCCGCGATAATTATCGCACCCGGGTTGCAAAGCTTGGGCAGCCGCTTCACCACACTCTTGTAATCGCGTTCAGCGTCGAAACTGCCTTTCTGTCGTGCCGGCGGGTCGATGATGACCAGGTCGTAGCGGCCGAACTGCTTTAGCTTGCCCCAGGACGTGAACAGGTTGTGCGGCACGTTGTGGATGCGGGCGATGTCCTGGTCGTTAAGCTGGTGGTTGCGCATGCCCCATTCGATACTGGGCCTGGACATATCCACGTTGGTGACGCTCGCGGCGCCGCCGGCCAGCGCCGCGACGGACAGGGCACAGGTGTAGGCGAACAGGTTGAGGACATTTTTGCCTTCACTGTTCGCCAGCAGCCACTCCCGCATCGGGCCCATATCGAGGAACAGGCCGGCATTCTGCCGCCGTCCGGGATTTACCTCGAATTGCAGGCCCTCGGACTGCACGATGACGCGTCCGGGCTCCGATCCATACAGGGTTTCTGCGGGTGACTGGTCAACATAACGGTGCTGCAGCATGATGCTTTCCACCTGGCGATTTACATCGGCTTCGAGAATCTGCTGTGTCAGTGTTTCCGGGTTGTCATGGGGCTGCCAGGTGGAGATCAGCACCACGGGGCCGAACCAGTCCAGGCAAAGGTGTTCGAATCCCGGATAGCAGTGACCGCGGCCATGAAAAATCCGCCGCGCTTCGGGTTGCTCGGTGGCAAAAAACAGCTGCAGTTTTTCCGCCAGTACATCAGGCATAATCAGTCCATGTCGGAACAGGAAGAAAGAGAGCATTTAAAGGGATAAGATGGGCCAATACAAATCAGGACTGCACTGAATGACAGACGCAGACATCCAGAAACTGGAAATTGCCGGGGAAATTATCAGGCCCGGTACCCGCAAGCGCATCGAGATCAGCTGCGCCAAGCTCCACGATTACACGGAAATGGTGATCCCCGTTGAAGTGGTGCGCGGCAGGCGCCCGGGGCCAACGCTGTTCGTATCGGCGGCCATCCACGGTGATGAAATCAACGGGGTGGAGATCATCAAGCGTCTGCTCGCGCGCAAGGTGGTGAACCGCAAGACCCTGTGCGGCACCCTTATTGCCGTGCCCATCGTCAACGTCTTCGGCTTCAACAGCCATTCCCGCTATCTGCCTGACCGGCGCGATCTCAACCGCTGCTTCCCGGGGTCGGAAAACGGCTCCCTGGCCTCGCAGGTTGCGCACGTGTTCATGACCGAGATCGTTAGCAAGTGCACGCACGGCATAGACCTGCATACCGGTGCCATCCACCGCAGCAACCTGCCGCAGATCCGCGCTCACCTGGACAACGAGGAAACCACGGCGCTGGCCAGGGCCTTCGGTGTGCCGGTCGTGCTTAATTCCTCCATCAGGGATGGCTCACTCAGGCAGGCCGCCGAGGAAAAAGGCATTCCCATGCTGCTGTTCGAAGGCGGCGAGGCCCTGCGTTTCGATGAAAAGGTCATCCGCACCGGCCTGCGTGGCGTCCTCAACGTGATGGGCGAAATCGGTATGCTGGCCCAGCGCAAGGTGATGGCGCTTGGGCAGGAAAAGGAGGTCTTCATTGCCCGTTCCAGCCACTGGGTGAGGGCGCCGCACAGCGGTGCGCTGCGGACGCGCCGGGGCCTGGGTGCACGTGTCGATGAGGGGGAACTGCTGGGGCTGCTGTCCGATCCCTACGGCGATTCCTCGGTACGGGTCTGCGCCAACAAGGAAGGCATTATTGTCGGCATCACCATGATTCCCCTGGTAAACCAGGGCGATGCCCTGTTCCATATCGCCACGTTCGATGACACGGGAGCGGTGGAAGAATATGTCGAGGAATGGGAGGACCGCTGAAACGCAGCTCAGGGCCAGGCGCGCTTACTTGTCTTCGTGGGTGTAGTACTGCACACCGATTTTGATCCGGTCACGGCCCTGGGTCAGGCGGTGGTTGTTGGTGTCGCGCAGGGAGTATACGCAGCCGCAGTACTCCTGCTGGTAGAAGCCCTCACGCTTGCTGATCTCGATCATGCGCTGTGCACCGCCGCCTTTGCGCCAGTTGTAATCCCAGTACACCATGCCGTCGTAACGTGATGCGGCTCGCCTGCCGCAATCGTTGATCTGCTCCATGTTCTTCCAGCGCGAGATGCCGAGCGAGGATGAGATCGCCGGGAAGCCATGTTCCTCGGCATACAGCGCCGTGCGTTCGAAGCGCATGTCGAAGCACTTGGTGCAGCGCTCGCCGCGTTCCGGTTCCCATTCAAGGCCCTTCACCCGTTCGAACCAGTTGTCGGTGTCATAGTCGGCGTCGATGAACTCGATGCCATGCTGCTCGGCGAAGCGGATGTTCTCTTCCTTGCGCAGCAGGTATTCCCGTTTCGGATGGATGTTCGGGTTGTAAAAAAAGATGCTGTATTCGATGCCGGAGGCATGGATGGCTTCCATGACTTCGCCGGAGCAGGGCGCGCAGCAGGAATGCAGCAGCAGCTTGTCTGCGCCGTCGGGCAATTCTAGTTTGGGCCTGTCATCGACAGTCATGGGTTCACCTGTTCCGGGGCGGCTACCTTACCACAATACCGGTTACCGGAAAATGTGAGGGTGTCAGCGGCTCGCGGCCAGAAGCACAACGATCTCGTGATAGGCCGCAACGAACCTGTACAGTTCATCCTCGAGGATACGCTCCTGGTCGCTGTGCGCGCCGAAGCCCAGGGCGCCGTCCTCGCGATCGATACCCGGGCCCACGCCGTAACAGGCAACGCCGTTCGCCCGCAGGTAGCTCATGTCGGTGGCTCCAGTGCTCATGGACGGTATGACAGGCACGCCGTAATGCTCGCTGTACACGGACTCGATGACCCGGAACGCTTCCGTATTCAGGCT
>JALRBG010000026.1 GCA_023257855.1 Pseudomonadales bacterium
CCGGGTTCTTGCTCTTGACCAGGCTGTAGGCGCGTTCTTCGGCTTCGTCGAGCAGGTCGATCAGCTTCACCGTGCCGCCGTCGCGGGTCTTGAACGGGCGGCCGTCGGCGCCGTTCATGGTGCCGAAGCCCATGTGCTCCAGCTGCATGCCGTCATGCACGAAACCGGCTCGGCGGGCGACCTCGAAGGCCATCTGGAAGTGCAGGGCCTGGCGCTGGTCGACAAAGTACAGGGCACGGTCGGCCTGCAGCTGCTGGCTGCGGTAGCGCATGGCGGCCAGGTCGGTGGTGGCATACAGGTAGCCGCCGCCGGCCTTTTGCACGATCACCGGCAGCGGGTTGCCTTCGGCGTTCTTGAACTCGTCCATGAACACGCACTGGGCGCCTTCGCTCTCGCTGAGCAGGCCTTTTGCCCGCAGGGCATCGACGATGCCTGGCAGATCGGCGTTGTAGGCGCTCTCGCCCTTGACGTCGGCCATCGACAGCTTGACGCCGAGGCGGTCGTAGACCTTCTGGCAGTGCGACAGAGAAATGTCGTTGAAGCGGTTCCACAGGCGCAGGCAGTTCTCGTCGCCGGCCTGCAGCTGTACCACCAGCTCGCGGGCGCGGTCGGCGAACTCGGCCGAATCGTCGAAGCGCTTCTTGGCGGCGCGGTAGAACTGTTCGAGGTCGGACAGCTCGCTTTCGGCGGCCGCCGGGTTTTCCTCCAGATAGGCCAGCAGCATGCCGAACTGGGTGCCCCAGTCGCCGACATGGTTCTGGCGGATCACGGTATCGCCGAGGAACTCCAGCACGCGGGCCACGCCGTCACCAATGATGGTCGAACGCAGGTGGCCGACGTGCATTTCCTTGGCCAGGTTCGGGGACGAGTAGTCCACGACCACGGTCTGGGTGGAACTCGCAGTGTCGATCAGCCGGTCAGCGGCCAGCAGCGTATTCAGCTGCTCTGCCAGGTGTTCCGGTGCGATGAAAATATTGATGAAGCCCGGGCCGGCAAGTTCCACCTTGTCCGCGATGCCGGTCAGGTCGAGGGCGGCCAGTACCGCTTCGCCTAGTTCGCGGGGATTGCGCTTGAGCTGCTTTGCCACGCCCATGACGCCATTGGCCTGATAGTCGCCAAACTTTTCCTCACGGGCATAATTGATCAGTGCCTTGCAGTCGTCACTGCCGGACACGAATGAGATGGCTGCGCTGATCCGGGTATCGAGTTCTTTTTTGAGATTCATGGACTTGCTAGTGCTGCTGCAAACGCGGCATTCTACAACAAAGGCCGCGTTTAAGTCAGAACAGGGCCTACCTATTTAATAAGAAGAGATTTTAGTTTCACGCAGCGTTGATCCTCCTGCAAATTAACGCGAAGGGCTCGAGCAATCACCGGGTGTAGGTCTCGGTTCGTATCCAAGGCTGCTTCAAGGCGCGAGACACTGACCGCTGTACAATTGTCGGGGATTAGACTTGTAACAGCGGACATATAGCTTTGATCGTCACTTGCGTTTACTGCTGGTAAGGCAGCTAGAATCCTGTCGGCATAAGGTTCCCGCAGAATATGCTGTTCAGTTGGGAACAGATATCTCATGATAAAACGCAGGCTTGCAAGCTTGTACGTATCCGGAGCATCCAGTACGACGTCGAGTAATTCGGCCTTGACAGCTGGGTCTGGTCGCACCGCTCTGACAGCCAAGGCGGAGTTTTTACCTTGGTCAGACGGGTCGCGGGCGCTTTCCGCAGATAGGATTGCATCGTAATCACCGTGACTGTAACGGTTTGCAGCAAGTACCATGTCCCAGCGCATGTCCTGGTCGATCTCGATACCCTCAAGAGTTAGTGAGCCGTCGAGAAGAGACAACATCATGTCTAGGGCTTCCTTCGTATGCCCCATGTTTAAGAAATGCGTAAACCAGATGCGCTGAACTTCAGAGCCAGGTTCTGCCGCCTCAAGGCTGCTTAGAATAAAGGACTCTATCTTTTTCCGCCTATCATCATAATTTCCAAAAGCCGTGAAGTAGTTGAAAGAGGTTGCCAGGTTGCTGCCGACCTGACGTAACACGATGGTATCCTGTTCGCCGGGGAGATTATTGAAAGCAAAGTCCAAGAAATCATCCAGGGAGAGGCTCGCCTCGCGCACATCGGACCAGAGGGATGCCCAGAGCATTAGGCGGGTAGTAATGTTCGAAAAGTCGTTTATATGATCGATCAACGTGGCCCGTGATACCGGGTCTAGCTTGATGTCCACATATGCATGATCACCCTCGTTGGGCAAAACTAGGTCAGGGCAGGGGCTCCCTATCGCCTCGGGTACCCAGGTGACGACGCCACGGTAGGTAACCGGGATGGCGTTGCTAAGCAGCATGGCATTATTGGTATATCGATACAGACCAAGCTGGATACGTTGGCTGCGTAGTACCTTGTCCGCCGCGGCATTGTCAGGTACAGATTGTACGAGGCGCAGGGATGACACCAGATTGTTCGAGCAACTGAACTCTGTATGTAGAGAATTGACGCCGGACTGCTGGAGCCATTGTTTCTTCCAAGAGCTGAGATCTATACCAGCGCTTTCGGTCAGGGCATTTACGAAATCATCCAGTTTGGCATTGCTATAAAGATGTTCCTTCAGGTAGTTACTGACCCCGATACGAAAATTGTCTTCTCCGATGAAGTAAGGAAATTGTTTAAGGATAGAGCTGCCTTTTTCGTAGGTAATGGCGTCGAAACTAGCGAAAGCAGCTGCGGTGGTGGGCACAGAGGAGGGTGCAACCGGGTGCGTTGTAGCGCGGGCATCTGCCTGGTAAGCGACAGACTTTTCGCTGGAATAGAATATATCCCAGGCATCCGAGAATTCGCTAACTTCTGCCAACGCGAGGTATCCCATGTAGGTGGCAAAGCTTTCATTTAGCCAGAGATCGTTCCACCATTCCATTGTGACCATGTTACCGAACCACATGTGGGCCATTTCATGGGCGATGACATATGCCAACGCGGCTCGCTCACGGTAGGTTTTAACACCGCGACTGATATAGGCCTCGTTGAATGTCACGGCTCCCATATTTTCCATGGCCCCTGGATTGAAGTCAGGTACTATGATCTGATCATATTTATTTATGGGATATTGGACATCGTAATACTCTTGGTAAAAGGCCAGGAAACTCCGTGTCGGTTCGAACCACTCCTCGGGATCAACATACCGAGCCAGGGAATTGCGTGAGAATATGCGCATAAGAATATCCTCGGCGGATTCTTCCCACACAGTAAATGGACCCGCATGAAGGGCATACAGATAAGATGACAGTGGCGGTGTGGCTGGGAATTGCCAGTGTTTGGTTTCACCCTGATCCGTGATCTTCGTTTCACGCCAATTAGAAATGATCTGCCACCTTGCTGGGGCAGTCACGTCTAGGGTGAAAGGCGCCTTCAAATTGGGCTGGTCAAAATGTGGAAACAGGCGGTTGGCGTTGTACGGTTCGAAATTCGTGTACAGGTATACTTCACCATTTATCGGATCAATGAATTTATGCAGACCATCACCGTCTGTGGTGAAGGGCCGGCGGAAATTGATGATGATGTCGTTGCGCCCAGAAGATAGCTGATCGGCTTCAATTGTGAGGAACCAGCGTTGGTAGTCCCATCTTGCTGGTACCCCGTTGATCATCAATGACAGGACTTCACCTGCCTCGAAATCGATGGTCATTGGGGATACATTATCAGGATCTAGGTCCAGCCCGATTTGGACTGTCCCGGTAAAGATATCGCTAGCAGCATCCAGTGTGATAGATAGGTTGTAGGAGACATTACTAAGTTGGTCTTTGCGAAATCCCGCATAATACTGCGATAGGCTAGGCAGTTCTTCACGAAAGACTGGTGAATTCTGTGCCTTAAGACCAGGGGATATTAATATAAGCAAGGCAAGGAAAAGTGAGAAATAATTTAGTTTGGTCATAAAAGCGCAAGTTATGTTTGACTGATATGTCATCAAGCTGAATGCCTCTAAAGTGAATATACCATGAACCTTACAACAGAGCCGCTTCCATGGCCCTGTTGATTTAGGAATAGGTATATCCACTAAGCGGCACCTGCTTAAGAAGAATTGACGATACATTTAGAGACGCTGCTCTAAGATGTTTTCAAGGCATAAAAGGCGCCCATTGGCGCCTTTATTGATCCAGAGCAGATATTACTCGCCGGTGGCAAAGCAGTAGAAAAAGCCGTTACCGCCGGAAGCCTGCAACTGCTCCTGGCTGCAGCCACGGGACAAGTGTGTGGCATTCCAGGATTCGGCCAGCGGGCCGCCGCCGACGCGATCGAAGTGACCGACCATGGCACGGGAAGCATCGGTATTGCTGGTCCAGTTGTTGCAGGTCATGTCGGATGCCGTGCCATCGACATTGGTCCCCGTCAGGATGTCGTGCATGTTGGGCGTGTCGCCGACACCGTTTACGGTATCGCCGGTTTCCGTCACGGAACGCTGCTTGTTGAGGTTGGTGTTGCTGTAGTGCAGGTCAACGAGACCACGGGCCACCAGTTCACCATTGGCGTTGTACCAGGGGCCGGAGCCGATCCTGTCACGGGCATATACTCCATCCGGGCCGGTCGTGCTCAGGTAGGCGCGCCAGGTTTTGCCGGTTGTGCCGGCTGCTTCCGCAAGTGCTGCACAGTGGGCGTCAGCACCGGCAAGGCCGCCTAGGTTGGCGCCGTCACCGGGTCCGCGACTGGTGATAAAAAAGCTCATGCTGGTGTCCTGCTCGGCCTGGCCGCCGGGCTGTGCCATGACAGGAGCGGTGCAACAGGCAAGAAGTGCGCCTGCGAATGCCAGTTTTTTCATTTTCATGGGTTCCCCCTGATTGATTTTCTGTTCTTATGGTTTATGCCGGCCTAGCAGTGTGAGGCCAGAACCCATTATTAGCAACAAAGTGTGCAAGTAACGTGGAACCCGCAAGTCCGCAACCCACTTCCAGCTGGACTGGTTTTGGGGAGTGGGGCATGATTAGTCCTGAAAAAAGATTAACAAATTTGTCACGGGGAAACTCCAATGCTGAACCGCCGCCGCTTCCTGGCCAGCACTGCTGGCGTTACTGGCTCACTCCTGCTGCCGTCGCACCTGCTGGCCCAGTCCGGCATCCGCCTGGAAAAACTCAACTATTTCGAGATCCGGGTGACCGACCCTGGCCGCAGCCTGTCATTCTACCAGGGGCTGTTTGGCATGCCGGTCCAGTTTCGCAGCAGCGACGGCCGGATATTCATGAAGATTGGTGACAGCAGGCAGTACATGGCAATTCGCCAGGCAGGCGGCAATGAAGCGCCAGCCATTACGCAACTGGGTTACTCGGTCAGCAACTACGATCTGGACAGCAACCTGGCCGCACTCAAGGCCGGTGGATTCCGTGAGATCGATGCCCCGGACATTGCGCTTCCCGGCATTGAAAATCCCATGTGCACCTGGGTGCAGGTGCGCGGGGATGATACGCCCACCCTCTACTTCTCGGATGAGCGAGGTCTGATCGTACAACTGACTGACACATCCTGGTGCGGTGGCACGGGACCGCTCGGCAGTGAATGCGGCGCGCCCGAAGCAGTGCCTGCCGGCTTGATTGCCCTTGGCGAAATCAACCACTTCACTTCTTTCGTCAATGACGGGGCAGCGGCCAACGTGTTCTACCAGAATTTCTTCGATCTCGATATCCAGGCCTTCCAGGGCCCGGGTGCACCCGTTACCGGTATCGGTGACGGCAAGCAGTTCGTCATGTATGCCGGCGGCCCCAGTGCCGGCAGGGTGCCTGCCAATATTCACCATGTCAGTTTCAACTTTGACGGTTTCATCGTCGATGATGTTCTCCAGAAATTCGAACAGCGCGGTATCACGGCCCGCGGCGAGCGCCAGTTGGGTCCGCTGATGCATTACATCAGTCTGCGCATGCCGGCGCGTGGCGGTGTTGAAGGGGGAACGCCCGAAGTCTACTTTACCGATCCGGACGGCATTCTGATGCAGTTGCAGGACTCCTCTTATTGCGGCGGTGGCGGTTATCTTGGAGACCAGTGTCTTTTATAAGAGGGAATAACTTCCACCTGGCAATAAGCCCGCTTCAAGCGGGCTTTTTATTGGCAGTCATTCCGCCAGGCTTACCGAGTGGAGGATGGCAGCGAGCGTCTCCGGGCATGACAGGAAGGGGCTGTGGTCCGCATCGAGCTGGACCATCTCGTCACAGCGCTGGCGGGTCAGCATGCGCCGCTGATGCTGGATGGGAATGACCCTGTCATTCAGGCAGCACAGGTAGGTTTTTGGCACCCGCCCGAATCGTTCCGGGCTAAGTTGGACCTTGCCCGATAATGGCAGGGTAGCCTGTGGCTTGAATGTAACGGGGACCTGGTCCTTGAGGGTGTCTGGGCAGCGATTGTAGAACAGGCGAGCGATCTGGCCGGCCTTGATCGTGCAGGTACGCTTGTCCGGCGACAGTGACATGGCGGACTCTATCGCGGTGGGCGGCTCGTCACCCCGGTTGGCCGCGATCAGGTCAAACAGGCTCTGCCCATCGCCGGGCAGGTAGGCGCTCAGGTATACCAGCCTGTCCACATCGTCCGGAACCGCTTCGGCGACCTGGGAAATCACCATTCCGCTCATGCTGTGGCCTACCAGAACGACAGCATTATCAATACTTTCAACGAGTTGTGAGATATATCGGGAATACGTCTTGAGGCTGATGGTGGCAGGGTCCGCGGCATTGGCACCCTGGCCGGGCAGGTCCGGCGCATGTACCCGATGGCCACGGGCTTCGAGCAGTGGAACCAGGTGGCGCCAGCATCCAGCATCGTGCCAGGCACCGTGTACCAGCACCATATCGGGTTGGTTCAGGATTCAATCCTTGTCATTGAGGTAATGATCCATCTCCAGGGCAGGCTGCTCGGTGCGGGGCCGCCCGGCAACTCTCGCCGGAACCCCGACAACGGTGGTGTGGGCCTCGACATCATCGAGTACCACAGCGCCAGAACCTACCCAGGCACCTTCCCCGACCACGACGTTGCCCAGTACGTGGGCCCCTGCGCCGATTAGCACGCCGGTGCGTATTTTCGGGTGCCTGTCGCCGCCTTCCTTGCCGGTTCCACCCAGTGTGACTCCCTGCAGGATGGAAATATTGTCAGCCAGTACGCTGGTTTCCCCGATGACGATGCCGGTGCCGTGGTCCAGCAGGATGCCCGTGCCGATTTGGGCCGCGGGATGGATATCCACGGCAAAGACCTCCGAGACCCGGCTCTGGATGTACAGGGACATGCCGCGACGATCCTTGTGCCAAAGCCAGTGGGCCACGCGGTATGCCTGCAACGCCTGGAAACCCTTGAAATAGAGCAGGGCGGTTGAGTAGCACTTCACGGCCGGGTCACGCTGGCGCACTGCCAGCAGGTCCTTGGTCGTTGCCTCGATTATCGACGGATCTCGGCGCAGGGCTTCATCGAAGACCGCTTTCAGGGTGGACAGGGGCATGTCTTCCGAGGCCAGCTTGCGGGATAGCAGTTCGCTGAGTGCGGAAGCCAGGTCATCGTAGGCAAGGATGCGTTTGCTCAGGTAATTACCCATGTCGGGCTCGCTGAGCAGCTGGTCGCTAATCTCCTGCCGGATTGTTGCCCAGAGATCCGTATCCATCGTGCAAGTACCTGTATCTGAAGGGCCTGCGATTCTATAGTATGTGTTTCTGGAGCGCCAGAGTCCGCGGAATGCCTGCCGCTGGAGTTGGCCTGGCATCCCTGCTATCTTTCCGCGCTCATTGGAGAGCGGGCAGAACCAGCCTCCGGCTGTATGCGGGAAAACCAACTATGTCAGTAAAAAATGTGGCAGTGCTCGGTGGCGGCAGTTTCGGCACTGTGATCGCCAACATCATCGCGCACAACGGGCACAAGACCCTGCTGTGGATGCGCGATGCCGAACAGGTGGTCTCCCTCAACGAGCGCCACGAAAACGTCAATTACCTGCCAGGTTACAAGCTGCACAAGGATGTCGTGGCGACTGATGATCTGGAAGCCGCAGTCAAGGATGTAGACCTGATCTTCGTGGCGGTACCCAGCAGCAGTTTCCGGGAAGTAGTCAGGCAAATGAAGCCGCTCATTCATGAAAAGGTCATCCTGGTCAGCCTGACCAAAGGCATCGAAGCCAAAACTTTCGCTCTGATGAGCCAGATTCTCACCGAGGAAACCAACAACAGGCACATCGCCGTGCTCAGCGGCCCCAACCTGGCCAAGGAAATTGCGGTCAGCAGTCCGACCGGAGCGGTGGTTGCCAGCAAAGATCCCGCTGTCATAACTGCTGTGCAGGATGTCCTGCGATCCGACAGCTTCCATGTTTATTCCAACAGCGACATGCTGGGTGTCGAACTTGGCGGTTCCCTGAAGAATATTTATGCCATTATTGCCGGACTGGCCGAGGCTTTAGGCATGGGGCACAACACCAATGCGATGCTGGTGACGCGCAGCCTGACGGAAATGGCCCGATTTGGCGTGGAACTGGGCGCCGACCCCATGACCTTTCTGGGATTGTCCGGTGTTGGCGACCTGATCGTGACCTGCTCATCGCCGCTGTCGCGCAACTTCCGTGTCGGCAAGGCATTGGGTGAAGGCAAGGACATCGATCTCGTGATAAGCGAGATGGACCAGGTGGCGGAAGGTGTTAATACCCTGAAACAGGTCAAGAACAAGGCCGACGAACTGGGCGTGAAGATGCCGCTGGTCAACGGGCTGTATGAAATTCTCTACAACAATCAAACCGTTGACCATATAATAAGCTCATTGATGCTGGAGGAGCAGGGACTCGATGTCGAGTTTGCGGCGGCACGGACGTAAACCCGGTCAAACGCCATTTCCGTTTGCCAGAGGAGCTACCATGAGCGACGACAAGGCCGAAGAACTTAAGAGGAACATACTTTCTCCTTACCAGTGGATACGTATTCTCTACATGGCGTTTTACGCGGTCGCCTGCTGGGTGTTGCTGTTCGTGTTGCCGGTGATCATTGTCTGCCAGGTCATCATCAGTCTCATCACGGGCGATGATAACAGCAACCTGCGTGACTTCGGCAAAGCATTGTCCGATTACTTCCACCAGGCCATGAACTATCTTGTCTATGCCACCGATGAAAAACCCTGGCCTTTCTCCGACGGGGAGGACCTTGGTGATTCATTCAGCGATGATGGTGATGATGACGACGAGCCTGAAGAAGATGAAACACCTGCTGCCAGGCCTGCGGCCCCACGCAGCGGCGATGACGTGTTCGACGATATCAGCTTTACCGGAGACCAGAAGCAGGAAAGGGCATCCGATGATGGTGTCGACTATACGCCCGCCGACGATGGCGGCTCTGATGACAAAAAGGATTCCGTGTAAACAGCTGGCAAGGCCTGCTACGTATTACCAAAGAAGTTTGCTTGATGAATTTGTATTTATTGCGTCACGGTGAAGCTGAATCCGTGGCCACTACCAGTGCCGGGCGCCAGTTAACGGAAGCGGGGTACGAGGAAATAGAAAACGTGGCGCGGCAATTTGTCAGTCGTCATCTTTCGCTCGACCGATGCTTTGTCAGCCCTGCCCTCAGGACTCAGCAGACCGCCGAAACTTTCCTGGCACAAATATTCCATCCACCCGCGCTGGAAACCCTGGACGCACTCGATGCCACCTGCCGTGCCGCTGATGCCATGCGTGCGCTTGACGGTATTGATATCAAAAACAGCGGTAACATCCTGCTGGTCAGCCATAACCCCTTGCTCTCCGAACTGCTTGCCCTCCTGACCGATGGCAACATCGATCACTTGCGCATCCTGGAAACGGGCAATCTTGCCTGCGTGACCCTGGACATAATCGGACTTGGCATGGGTGACTTCGCCTTCATGCTGGAGCCTGATCCGGCCAGGGTCGCCTCATCCTGACTCTGCATCATGCAGCCCGCTGAAACAACTTTGATGGCCGGCGAACTGTCTCTGGCCGTGCGTACATGGGGCGAACCCGGTAAACCGGCAATCATTGCCCTGCATGGCTGGCAGGACAACGCCGCCACTTTTGATCGTCTGGCGCCGCATTTTCCCGATTATTTCTGGGTGGTTCCGGATTTGCCTGGACATGGACTTTCCGAACATCGCGGCAAGGGAGCGGAATATTCCATCTGGAATTACAGCGTGGAAGTGATGGCCATTGCTGATGCTTTCAATCTCGATACCTTCGTGCTGGTAGGGCATTCCATGGGCGGCGGCATTGCGTGCCTGCTTGCGGGACTGTTTCCGGAACGCGTGACACGACTTGTCCTGCTGGATGTCATCGGCACGATTACCACCCAGCCAGACCAGAGCCTGGTGCAATTGCGCCATGCCATTGAGCAGCGTGTCGGTAAATCCCCGCGCAAGGCTGGCGTTTATACGACACGCGAGGCCGCCATCGAGGCCAGGGCGAGGAAGGGTATCACCGTCGAGGCCGCTGCCTTGCTCGGCGCCCGCGGTATTGCCAAAAATGAAGAAGGGTACTCCTGGCGGCATGACCAGCGGCTCACACGCAAAACCATGGTAAGCCTGACCGATCATCAGGTGGCCGCACATCTTGGTGCCATCGCCTGTCCGGTGTTACTGCTGGTATCGAAAGAAGCCGTGCAGCGGGAAGCCGTGATTCGCGAGCGCGCGGCGCTGGTAAGCAATATCAGGGTTGTGCATCTCGACGGCGGCCATCACCAGCACCTCGAGGAGCAGGCGGAAGTCATCGCTGGACTGGTCGGCGAATTTCTCGCAACCGCCTAACGGTCGATCAGCGACAGGAATTCGGAGCGTGTGGTCTGTTTTTCGCGGAAGGCACCCAGCATGCAGGACGTGGTCATCACGGAATTCTGTTTTTCCACGCCGCGCATCATCATGCACATGTGCTGCGACTCAATGATCACGCCGACACCGCGGGCTCCTGTGATGTCGAGCATGGTTTCCGCTATCTGCTGGGTCAGGTGTTCCTGGATCTGCAGGCGACGGGCAAACATGTCTACGATGCGCGCAATTTTGGACAGGCCGATTACGGTATCGGCAGGTAGGTAGGCGACGTGGCACTTGCCGATGAATGGCAGCAGGTGATGTTCGCACAGGGAATACAGCTCGATGTTCTTGACGATCACCATTTCGTTGGAGGTGGTGGGGAACAGTGCGCCATTGACGATTTCGTTGACGTCCTGGGTATAGCCCCGCGTCAGGAATTTCATGGCTGCGGCGGCGCGATGCGGGGTGTCCTTGAGGCCGTGGCGGCCCAGGTCTTCACCGACGTTTTCGATGATAGTGGCAAACGCTTGTTCTAAGATCTTGTCCTGCATGGGAGCTACTTTCTTGAATTATGCTTGAATTATGATTGTTCCAGTTGTACCGGGGACGTGCGATGAAAATCAACTGCGCACCCTACTTGAAACTTGTTAACGGGTAAAGCTTGGCTGTGAAAATACACCTGCCAGATGCCGTTGGCGCCTGTATCGAGGCCATAGCCGGCTATTTCGATGCCGCCGACCTTTTTTACGGCCATGGCACCGACAGCGCCGGTATGGAGGCCCAGTGGCTGGTCACTGCTGTGCTTACGCATGACGGCGTAGCCGGGATCACCGCAAATACGCCCGTCTCACCGGGCCAGCGGTCCCGCATCGCCAGCCTGGCAATGCAACGTATCAACGGGCGTTCGCCGCTGGCCTATCTGTTGCAGGAAGCGTGGTTTGCCGGGCACTGCTTCTATGTGGATGAACGGGTCCTGGTGCCGCGCTCGCCGATCGCTGAACTGGTGGCAAACCATTTCCAGCCGCTGCTGGAGGAAGCGCCGGCCCAGATACTGGACCTGTGCTGCGGCAGCGGCTGTATCGGTATCGCCTGCGCACTGGCATTCCCCGACAGCAACGTCGTCCTGGCGGACCTTTCAGCAGACGCCCTCGCTGTGGCACAGGTCAACATCGAGCGGTTCGGCCTTGCCGACCGGGTGTCTACCTGCCGCTCCGATCTGTATGACAGCATCAGCGGCGCCTTCGACCTGGTCGTGTGCAACCCGCCGTATGTCCCCGAGGATGAGTTTCGTGAGCTGCCGCCGGAATACCACCGTGAGCCTGCAATGGGGCTGGTCAGTGAGCAATCCGGCCTGGCCATTCCCCTGAAGGTTCTGGCAGAAACGGGCAGGCACCTGCATGACCAGGGCCTGCTCGTGCTGGAAACCGGTTACACCTGGCCGGCACTGGATGCGGCGCTGCCGGATGTACCGCTGTTGTGGCTGGAATTCGAGCATGGGGGGGAAGGGGTCTGTGCGCTGACCGCGCAACAGCTTCGCCGGTATTTCCCGTCACAGGGCCAGTGACTCCAGGCACCGGGGAAAAACCTGCCTAACACGCCGGTTTGACTGGATTTTCCAGTAACAATGCCCGGGGTGATGCGTTATAATGCGCGCCTTTTTTTAGCAGCCTTTTTGGCCGCTGATCCCGGGGAACCAGTCCATGTCCGGCAACAGCATTGGCAAGCTTTTCACGGTGACTTCATTCGGTGAAAGTCACGGGCCTGCGCTCGGCTGTATTGTCGACGGCTGCCCGCCCGGCATGGCCCTGTCCGAGGCCGACCTGCAGGCGGACCTGGATCGCCGCAAGCCGGGTTCCAGCCGCTACACCACCCAGCGCAAGGAAGGCGACCAGGTCAAAATCCTGTCGGGCGTTTTCGAAGGCCTGACCACCGGCACCCCCATCGGCATGCTGATCGAGAACCAGGACCAGAAGAGCAAGGACTACAGCAACATCAAGGACCTGTTCCGGCCTGCCCACGCTGACTATACCTATCAGCAGAAATACGGCATCCGCGATTACCGGGGCGGCGGACGTTCCTCGGCCCGGGAAACCGCCATGCGCGTGGCAGCGGGCGCCATCGCCAAGAAATACCTGCTGGAAAGTGAAGGCATCCGCGTCAGGGGCTACCTGTCCCAACTGGGTCCAATCACTGCCGACCTGGTGGATTGGGACGAAGTCGGCAACAACCCCTTTTTCTGCCCGGACCCGGCCAGGGTCCCGGAAATGGAAGAATATATGGCCGCCCTGGGCAAGGAAGGCAACTCCATCGGCGCCCGGATCACAGTCGTCGCTGAGGGAGCGCCCCCGGGACTGGGCGAGCCCGTCTTCGATCGCCTGGATGCCGACCTGGCCCATGCCCTGATGAGCATCAATGCCGTGAAAGGGGTGGAAATCGGTGCCGGGTTCGATTCGGTGGCGCAGAAGGGCAGTGAACACCGCGACCTCATCACCCCGGATGGCTTTCTCAGCAATAATGCCGGCGGCGTGCTGGGCGGCATCAGTTCGGGCCAGGATATCGTGGCCCATATCGCCCTCAAGCCAACCTCCAGCATCCGTATTCCGGGTGTTACCGTCGATATCGACGGCAATCCCGCTGAAGTGGTAACCACAGGCCGCCACGACCCCTGCGTGGGTATCCGGGCCACACCCATCGCCGAGGCAATGATGGCCATCGTCCTCATGGACCACCTGCTGCGGCAGCGGGCCCAAAATGGCCGGGTGAGTTCGCGAACCCCGCGCATCCCGGCCGGGAAATAGCCGATTTTCCACTTTAACATAACCCAGTAACTACTTGTTTTAAAAGAGAACTATTATGTCAGGCTTAACGTTATACGATAAATTGTGGAACAGCCACCTGGTCAAGAACCTTGATGACGGCACCTCCCTGATTTACATCGACCTGCACTTCCTGCATGAAGTGACCTCGCCGCAGGCATTCGAGGGGCTGCGCCTGGCCGGCCGCAAACCCTGGCGTGCGGACGCCAATATGGCCACGCCTGACCATAATGTGCCCACCACCCGGGACGAGCGCTCCCGCGGCGTGGAAGGCATCATCGATCCCGTGTCGAAAATCCAGGTGAAATCCCTGGACAGCAACTGCGTTGAGTTCGGCATCAACGAGTTCCAGATCGACGATCCGCGCCACGGCATCGTGCATGTGATCGGGCCGGAACAAGGCAGAACCCTGCCAGGCATGACCATTGTCTGCGGCGACTCCCATACCTCGACCCACGGCGCGCTGGGCTCCCTGGCTCACGGTATCGGAACTTCCGAGGTGGAACATGTACTGGCGACCCAATGCCTGGTGCAGAAGAAGGCGAAAAATATGCTGATCAGGGTCAACGGCGTCCTCAACCCCGGCGTGACCGCCAAGGACGTGGTACTGGCCATCATCGGGCATATCGGCACGGCTGGCGGTACGGGCTATACCATTGAATTCGGCGGGGAGGCGATACAGTCCCTGTCCGTTGAGGGTCGCATGACCGTGTGTAACATGGCCATCGAGGCCGGCGCCCGTGCGGGCTTGGTGGCCGTGGATGACAAGACCATTGAATACGTGAAGGGCCGCCCCCTGTCGCCCACGGGTGTTGAGTGGGACCAGGCTGTGGAGTACTGGAAGACGCTGCACTCCGACCCCGACGCGAAGTTTGACGCTGTGGTCAAGCTGGACGCCTC
>JALRBG010000092.1 GCA_023257855.1 Pseudomonadales bacterium
CATTGGAAAGGCTCCAGCTCCAACAAAAAAAGGGCCTCCATCCTGGAGGCCCTTTTTGAAGCCATGCATTCTGAATTAGAAAAGCGTTTTCAATCCCTTCGACCCAACAATCGAAGCAGGAACAAAAATAGGTTGATGAAATCGAGATAGAGACTTGTTGCTCCTAGAATGGCCAGCTTGGAACCGGTCTCTGAACCCGCACGACATGCGCGTCGGCATCGTCAGTATCGGCTATGCCGACGGCTACCCCAGCAATGCCCCCAACGGCACGCCGGTGATGGTGGCGGGCAAACGCACCACTACTGTCGGGCGCGTGTCCATGGACATGCTGGCAGTCGACCTCAGCGATATTCCTGAAGCACAGGCCGGTGACACCGTCACCCTTTGGGACCAGGCATTGTCCCTGGACGAGGTGGCGGCAAAGACCAGCATCCTGTCCTACAACCTGACCTGCAGCGTGGCGCGGCGCGTTGAATTTACCTATATATGATCAACGCACGAACTGTGAATTCCTGAACACTCGATTATGGCGAAACAGAAAATAGCTTATGTCTGCAGCGACTGCGGCGCGGAACACACGAAGTGGCAGGGGCAGTGCATGGCCTGCAGCGAGTGGAACACGCTGACCCGCATCTTGCTGGGCCCGGCGACCGCGCCCTCGGCACCGAAGAATTTCAAGCGCCCCCCAGGCGGCGGTGAAACCGGTGCACCTGTCGCCTCCGTGCAGACCCTGGGCAAGATCGACCTCGATGAACAGCCACGCTTCACTACCACCATCAGCGAGTTCGACCGCGTGCTGGGCGGCGGACTGGTGCCCGGTTCGGTGGTGCTGATCGGCGGCAACCCGGGCGCCGGCAAGAGCACGCTGCTGCTTCAGGTGATGTGCCAGCTTTCGCAGTCCATGGAGGCACTGTACGTGACCGGCGAGGAAAGCCTGCAGCAGGTAGGCATGCGCGCCAGGCGTTTGGGCTTGCCCGTGGACAACCTGAAGATGCTGGCGGAAACCAACGTCACCGAAATCACCCGCGTGGCCGAGGAACGCCAGCCAAAGATCATCGTGGTGGATTCCATCCAGGTCATGTATTCGGCGGACGTGGCTTCCGCGCCGGGCAGCGTCAGCCAGGTGCGCGAATGCGCCGCCTATCTCATCCAGTATGCCAAGCAAACCGGCACCGCCCTGTTCCTGGTGGGCCATGTTACCAAGGATGGCAATCTCGCCGGCCCGAAAGTGCTGGAACACATGATCGACTGTTTCATGATGCTCGACGGTGACGGCGATTCCCGCTACCGCACATTGCGCGGCCAGAAGAACCGTTTCGGCGCCGTCAACGAACTCGGCGTGTTCGCCATGACCGGCACGGGCATGAAGGAAGTGAAAAACCCGTCCGCGATTTTCCTGGCGCGCGAAGAGGACATCTCTCCCGGCAGCATCGTGGTGGTGTTGTGGGAAGGCACGCGCCCCCTGCTGGTGGAAATCCAGGCGCTTGTGGATGCCAGCCAGTACGGCAACCCGCGCCGGGTGTCGGTCGGCCTCGACAACAATCGTGTCGCCATGCTGTTGGCGGTACTGCACCGCCACGGCGGCATGTTCATGGCGGACCAGGACGTGTTCGTGAACGTGGTCGGCGGCGTGCGCGTGGCCGAGACCAGTGCCGACCTCGCCGTCCTGCTGGCAATCGTTTCCAGCTTCCGGAACAAGGCGCTGCCGCGTGAGCTCGTGGTGTTTGGCGAAGTGGGCCTGGCCGGCGAGATCCGCCCCGTGCCCAGCGGCCAGGAGCGCCTCAGCGAGGCTGCCAAGCACGGCTTTACCCGCGCCATCGTCCCCAAGGCCAATGCCCCGAAGAAAAAGATCGACGGCATGGATGTGATCGCCGTCAGCAAACTCAGCGACGCCATCGACGCACTCTTGTCTTCGCTTTGAGTCGAACCGACATGAGCTCCTCGCTGATTCCCGAACGTCCCCTGCTGATCTCCCCGACCCTGGCCGCCACCATCGGCCTGGAAGAGGCAGTGATGCTGCACGTACTGAGCGAACTGCTGCAGCGCCAGCCGAGCCAACCCTGGCTGGTAGTCGATGGCAACGTGCTGACCGGCGCTATGCCGTTCTGGAACCAGGCCGAGATCAGGCGCGTGCAGGACAACCTGGTAGCGAAAGGCCTTATCGAAGTCAAAACCGATGGCGGCAAAACCCGCATCGCCATTCGCCAGCCCGGTTCGTCACGGGTGCAAACTCCACCGCCGGAAAAGAAGCCGGAAACACCCGTCACCGCGGGCGGCCGGGCGACGCAGATACCCGCCGACTGGCAGCCCAATGCCGACCTTTACCAGTTGTGCGAGAAGCGCAACATCCCGCGCAGCTTCATTGACGAGCACGTGCGCCTGTTCGTCATCAGCCAGCAGGAACGCAACAAGGCGCAGTACTCCTGGCACAACACGTTTTACAAGTACATCGTGCGTGAATGGGAAAGCAGCCGCAGCCACCAGGGCCTGAAGGAACTGGAAGCGAACATGTCGGCGGAGTGGCAGCCGGGAGAAGACGCGATCAGCATTCTCGAGCACGCCGGCATCAACCATTCCTTCATCGAGGACGCGGTGCCCGAGTTCGTGCTGTACTGGCGCGAGACCGGCCTTAAGACCAGCACCTGGAACACCAAATTCATCGCGCACGTGCGCCGGCAATGGGCGAAGTACGAAGCTGCCCTCGAGCATGACTCGGCACCGAGACTGCTGCCGGAGGATTACCAGCCCAGCGACGAGGTTTACGACGTGCTGGAGCTGGCCAACATCGACCTCCGGTTTGCGCAGGAACTGATCCCGGAATTCATCCTCTACTGGCGCGAGCGCAAGGAAGTGTCGTCATCGTGGCACACGAAATTCCTGCAGCACGTGAAGTACCGGTGGTCACATCGCCAGGAAGAGAAAGGCGACTTCGTGGAGCGCGTGACCGACCGGTCCTGGGCAGATTAGGCGTCCGAAGGACGCTGGATGAACGAGTTTTGTTCATCCCAATAAAGTCAAAATCAGGTAGCGTCGCGAGCGAAACCCAGACAAGGCAAAAAAAAAGCCGAGACCGGGAACAGTACAAGTAGTACGAGAGCGGTTCGGCTTTTCTTTTTAACGCAGTATGGGTGAGCGCAGCAGCTACAACTTAAGCATCCATACTCTTACCCCTTGAAGGGTACGGACTGGTATTCTACCGTAATGACGTAATCTTCCTCGTCAGCCGGGCCGATGGCTATCGGGTACGGCGCAACATCAACCAGCCTGTAGTAGATTCCCTTGTACTCAAAGTATGAAATATCGGTACCCAACAGGGTCAGGCCGAAGTCGGTGCGCAACGTGTTGCCGGAGTCCAGTGTTTCGATAATGCGAAGAATAACGGTGACTTCACCGGCAGTGACACAGACGACATCGCTCGGGCAACGGGATTCGGACAGCACGGCATGGAAGCGCAGCTCCTGGCCCGGCTTCACGGCAAAACTTTCTCCATACGCCAGTTCCTTTTCACGCGGGAAGTTTCCACGCAAGGAGCTGAATTCGTAATCGACAAGCTCCATCTGTCCCGCATCGAGATCGGTGATGATAAAGTCGACATCTTGCAGCGCCACGCGCCCGTTGATGACCAGGTTGGGAATCTCCAGCCTGCCGGTCTCGCTGGATATGATGGCCGGCTCGCCCAGGGCCGCGGCCGACCATAGCAGGGCTAATGTTACGGGTAACAGGGTTTTCATGTCTAACTCCTTCCGGTGAAGCAGTCATTTACCGATGCGTAATATAGCATGCCGGGCTGAACCGAATCTGAAGTGTTTTGCACGAAAACTGTAACGATTTGTATGTCGGCAAACAGCCCTTCGGGCCAATGCCGACCTACAGACCAAGCTCGGTCATCCCGGGATGGTCGGCGGGCCGTGGTCCGTGGGGCCAGTGGAACAGGCGCTCGGCCTCGCTGATCGGCAGGTCATTGATGGACGCACGGCGCACGGCCATGTAGCCGTTGTCATCGAATTCCCAGTTCTCATTGCCGTAGGAGCGATACCACTGCCCTTCGGCATCATGCCACTCATAAGCGAAGCGCACCGCGATACGGTTGCCGGTGCAGGCCCATAGCTCCTTGATGAGGCGGTACTCGAGTTCCGTCGCCCACTTGCGCTCAAGAAAGGCCTGGATTTCTTTCCGTCCCTGCGGGAACTCGCTGCGGTTGCGCCACTGGCTGTCGGGCGTGTAGGCCATGGAGACCTTCACGGGGTCGCGGTTATTCCAGGCATCCTCGGCGGCGCGGACTTTTTTGATGGCTGAAGCCTCATCGAAAGGCGGTATAGGCGGTCTTTGTTCAGTCATGATGGTTTCTCAGATGTAGTCGAATATGGTTGTTGCTGTCCAGCAACTGGCGCTTGTTTTGCAAAGCGCCCAATAAAGCACAAGGCAGGTAGCGTCGCGAGCGATGGCAGGTCAAGGCAAAAACTTTTGGTTCGCAGTATCTACAACGTTTTTGGGCTCAATGCGTGCAAACGCATAACCAAAATCACCGAAGAGTTTGGAAAACCCATCCAAGGTCTGGGCCACCGTTGACTCGTTGTAGGCCTCACCCACCTTGACCGCCATCTTGGTTAAAAATTCGGCTTCACGTGAGAGGTAGTTACCCTCCAAGCGAATCTCAGACACCGCGTACGCTTTGCCCTCCGTGACGTTGATTACAATCTCAATGGATTGCTTGTCCGCTGCAATCGCTACTTGGGTGGAGTCAACCGTGAAATCAAGGTAGCCGCGAGAAAGGTAGTGCGA
>JALRBG010000154.1 GCA_023257855.1 Pseudomonadales bacterium
AGCCGCGGCAAGAACTTTGGTTACGGCAGCGCTGCCCCGGTCATGTCAGGGTCCATCGTCCTGGACATGTCGCGCATGAAAAAGATCCAGATGGACGTGGACAACGGGGTGGTCCTGTTGGAGCCAGGTGTCGGCTTTTACGACCTTTACGACTATGTCGAGGTCAACGACATTCCCTACTGGATTTCGCCGATCGGCAACTCGTGGGGCTCGGTGGTCGGCAATGCCCTCGACAGGGGGGTGGGCTATACGCCCTACGGCGACCATGCAGCGCGGGTCTGCGGCATGGAAGTGGTGCTGCCGGATGGCGACCTGCTCCGCACAGGCATGGGAGCAATGTCTGATTCCCCGAGCTGGAACTTGCACCCCTACGGCTTCGGTCCCGGCTGGCAGCAGATGTTCATGCAATCCAACTTCGGCATCGTTACCAAGGCCGGCATGTGGCTGATGCCGAAACCGGAAGCTATCGTCAGTCTGGACATGGAACTCGACAGGATGGATGACCTCGGGTGGGCCATCGATACGCTCGCGCCCATGCGCCGATCGGGCCTGCTGCAGCAATCGCCGTCCATCGGCAACTGGCTGCGTGCCGCCGCCGTGCTGACGGCCAGGACTGACTGGTATGACGGGGAAGGCGCCTTGCCCGAAAGTGTCATCGATGCCATACGCGGCGCCTTCAACCTCGGCTGGTGGAGCATCAATCTCAGGTTGTACGGATACGAAGACATTGCCCTCGCCACGGCGGACAAGATCAAGAGCCTGTTCGCCGCCAGGACTTCCTACGAGATGCGGCAGGGGTTATGGACAGAAGGCCAACCAAGGGAAATACAGCCCTTTGCCGGTGTCCCCATCACCTTTCCGCTGATGAACTCGCGCTGGCATGGCGGCCGCGGCGCCCACGTGGGCTTTTCGCCGGCACTGCCGCAGTCCGGAGATGCGGCGCTGGCGCAGTTCCGCCGCACTTTCGATCGCTATAACGAGTACGGCATGGATTACCATGGCTCATTCGCCCTCGCGGAACGGCATATCACCAACGTCAACCAGGTGCTGTTCAACCGCGACGACCCGGACATGGTCGATCGGGTGGACCGCTTCTTTCGCGCCATGGTCGGTGATGCCAATGTCGAGCGCTACGGGGAATACCGGGCGCATATCGAGTACATGGACCTGATTGCCGACTCCTATGATTTCAACAACCATGCGCAGCGCCGGCTCAATGAGAAAGTGAAGGATGCCCTGGATCCCAACGGCATCATCGCACCGGGCAAGAGCGGCATCTGGCCGGCGTCCTACAGGAACAGGAGGAACGACGGATGAGCAAATTGATCGGTACCCTGCCGATTGTCGCGGCGCTGTTCTGCCTGCCCGTCACCGCCCAGGACGGTTGGATATCCCTGGAAAAGACTGACGGCCAAGGACTGTTCGGGGAAAAGTGCGGCATGTGCCACGGCGATGCCATGGGCATGGGGACCGGCATTCTTGGCCGGCGCATGCCGGCGGAGCTGGCGCTGCTGGAAAACCGCGAGGACCTGCAGGGCACCTTCATCGAAACCGTGGTGAGAAGCGGTTTTGGCGTGATGCTGCCGCTAAGCCGCGGAGAAGTGAGCGATGCGCAACTGGTGGCCATCATCGATTACCTGGCGGCGGAGGACTGAGCTTGAACGACGATTACTCCTTCTTCAATGAGCGCCGGCGCCTCCTGCAGGGCACGGGCAGCCTGGTGGCACTGGCTTCGTTGCCGGCATACCTGACGGCCAATGCCGATGAATTGCAGGCGACACTGGACGGACTTCAGCAGCGGGAAGGGCTGGTCGTATATCGCGACGACGAAGCCCATGCCGCCGCGTTTGCCGATATCCTGGCCAGGGCCGGCCTGAACTGCCGGCCACTGGGCGACGACCCCGTGCGCCAGTGGCGCGATACCCTGGCAATCGAGGCGGGCAAGCCGGGCTTCCCGGTCCTGGGGCTGACCAGCTGGCCCGACTTCCTGCTCATGAGTGACATGGCCAGGGAGAAGCGCAAGCATGTGCAGTTGGTCATGCAGCATGGCGTCGAACAGCCAGGCAGGGAAAAATGGCCGGCAATCCTGGCGCTGGATTACCTGCAGCTGCAGGGCAAAGCCGCGGCCATCGAGGAACTGGCCAGAAAACACATGAACGGCCAGCAGTACAAAACCAATACCCGGACATTATTCAGCTGGCTCATTGCCTGAGCCACACCGAGGAGTCGAAATGGACAGAAGAACTTTTATGAGTGACATGAGCAAACTGGGCATGGCCGCGATGGCCGCGGCGCCTGCGGTTGCTGCCGCACAGGAAAGTGATGTCGGGACAGGGCCTGCCAGGAATGAAGCCTGGAGCAGTCCCTTTGACGGCGTATCCAGTTTCGACAATCCGAAGCTGGAATACGTGTTCGAGATCGACCTCGACTTTACGCGGGTGCAGAATATCGCCAACATGCCCAACGGTGCCGGCCGCGGCGCCGTGTACCTGGACAGCGGCAAGGTGTCCGGTCCCTACCTGAACGGCAGGGCGGTGCCGGACTCCGGCGGCGACTGGGCGCTGTTCCGTCCCGACGATGTGCTGGCTTTCGACGCCCGCTACATGCTGGAGGAAGATGACGGTACACTGATCCTGCTGCGCAACAACGGCTATCTCTGGGGGCGCTACCCCGACACCATCGCCAAGATCCAGGCCTGGATTTTCGACAACGGCCCCGTGGTGCCCGAAGAGGAATACTACCTGCGCGCCTTCCCGACCTTCGAGGTGGAGAAGGGCAAGCACGACTGGCTGATGCGACATGTCATCGTCGGCGTTGGCCGACGCAAGGAAGCGGGGAATATACTGCGTTACTATGCGCTTTTATAAAGAGGGGAGAGCAATGAAAACCATAGTGAAAATAGCCGCCGGTGCCTGCCTGATCATGTCCGTTCAGGCAATTGCCCAGATCGGCTGCGACCGTACCTGCCTGGAAGGGCACATGACCACCTACTACAATGCACTGAACGCCAACATGCCGAACGTGGTGCCGCTGGCGGCCAATGCGAAGATTTCTGACAACAATAATCTTGTTTCCCTGCGCGACGCTTTCTGGGCGGATGCCGAGGAGGTCGTCTACCGCTGGGATATCGCCAATCCGCGGCTGGGGGACGTTGCCGGTGAAGCGGTTATCCGCAACAGCGATGGCTCTTACACCATGATCGCTGTCCGTCTGAAGGTCGCCGACAACGCCATCACCGAAGTGGAAGTCGTACGCGCCAACCAGGGTGACGCCGACCGGCTGTGGGGCCCCGAGCGCCTGGTCGACCATCCGCTGTCGGTCAATCTGAACAAGTCCATTCGTATCGCGGACAGGGATTCCTACTACCGACTGATCGCTGCTGCCGAAAGTTACTGGCGGGCCTTCCAGACCAATGGCACCGAGGAGTACCATCAAGCCGATCTGCTGTACGACACCCTGCGTTTTGAAAACGGCCTGCAGACTACCGGGCTCATGGTGGATGGTTCCTTCCGTTCGGCCCCTGACGGTTTCGATACCGGCCGTTTTATCGGCCGCAACCTGTGGGATCGTCGCTACCCGGTCGTGGATGAAGAGCGCGGCATCGTGTTGTCCATGGTGCGCTTCGGCCTCAAGGACGGCATGGAAAGCCAGAGTGTTGCGACCTCCAATGATCGCCTCGTGGCGGAATTTTTCCAGGTGAAGAACGGCATGATCCAGGAAGTGCACGCAGTGCTCTACAATCTGCCTGATGCCGTCCCGAGTGTCTGGGAGGCCGAATACGGTCCGGGCCGCGGGGGTTGGTAGAAAACCAGAGGAAATAGCCAAGAGGAAAGAGGAAAGGGATAAACGATGAAGAAATATTCAGGGATTTTTATTCTGGCGGCTGTGCTGGTATTGCCGGCGCAGGCTCACCATTCGTTTACCGCCAACTTCGACATGTCGCGGCAGATTGAATTGCGCGGCATCGTGGTGGATTTCAAGCTGCGCAGCCCGCATTCTTCCATGGTAGTGGATGCGATCAGCTACATAGACGGGGTGGCGCAGCAGGATGCGCCGCAACGCTGGGAGATCGAGTCGATGGCTACGGCGGGTATGCGCCGGATGGGGGTTACAGGGGAAACGTTCAAGGCCGGCGACAGCATCACGATCATCGGCAACCCCAACCGCCAACCGGAATTCCGTTTCATCAATTCCTCGAATTTCACCCTGGCGGACGGCAGCAGCTACAACTTCCGGGAAAGCGAGCCCTACCAGCAGGCAGGTGAAAGTGCAGTAGCCGGCGTACGGGGTATCGACAGGCTTGCCGGGCGCTGGAGTTCACGTGGCGGTTTCGGCAACCAGATGATCCTGCCACTGAGCGAACAGGGCAGGCAGGCATGGGACGGTTACGACGCGAAACAGTCGCCTGCCAATACCTGTGAGCCGATGAATTTTCCCGACATGTTCAATGCACCCTACCTGGCGGACCTGAAATTTGAGGATGGCGCTGTCGTGATCTACAACCAGGCCTGGGAAGTGGAGCGTCGCATCCCCCTGGATGGCAAGCCGGTACGTCCGCGCCTGGATGGCCTGTTTGGCGTGGTACGTGCACACATGGATGGTGAGGCCCTGGTCCTTAAGAGTGGCGGCTATATACCCTCGCGCTGGGGCATCGGTTCGGCCACGCAGAAACTCGGCGGGGGTAGGGACATGCCATCCAGTGCGCGCAAGACCCTCGTGGAACGGTTTTCAGTTAGTGCCGACGGCAATACCCTGCACTATGAGTACACCATCAGCGATCCCATTTATCTGACTGCTCCCTACAGCGACGGTGTGGACCTGGTACGGGTGGCAGACTCCACGCCCATGTACGATTACAAATGC
>JALRBG010000175.1 GCA_023257855.1 Pseudomonadales bacterium
TCACATTCGGTGAAAATGTGGTGATAGACAGGAATCCATAGCAGATCATTCTTTCCTCTTTCCTCTTTCCTCTTTCCTCTTTTCTCTTTCCTCTTGTCTCTGGCGGGTGCTTTGGTAAGCTACCACCACAACAAGAACAAAGGGGGAGCATATGTCGGACTGGCTTGAAGGCAAGGTCGTTGAAAACATTCACTGGCATGACAGCCTCTTCTCCCTGAAAATCGATGCCGATATCGATCCTTTTACTGCCGGGCAGTTCGCCAGCCTGGCGCTGGAAATAAACGGCGAGCGTGTCGCGCGGCCGTATTCCTTCCTGAGCTCGCCGCACGAAAAACCCCTCGAATTCTTTTTCTACACGGCCACGGGCGGCGTGCTCTCGAATGCACTGTTCGCGCTGCAGCCGGGTGACACGGTGCTGGTGAAAAATCCCGCCAACGGGTTTTTCACGCTGAGTGAGGTGCCAAAGTCGCGCGACCTGTGGATGATCGGCACGGGCACCGGCATTGCACCTTTCCTGTCCATCCTGAAAACAGACGAACCCTGGAGCAAATACGAAAACCTGGTGCTGGTGCAGGGTGTGCGGTCCAGCGGCGACCTGCAATACCAGGATGTCATCGCGGGGTTTACTGACAAGTATGGTGATCGTTTCCGTTTCCAGCCTTTCATCAGCCGCGAGGCGGTGCCGGGCGCGATACAGGGCCGGATACCGTCATCCATCGAGGACGGCAGCCTGGAGAAGGCGGTCAACCTGGAGCTGTCGGCCGCGGACTCGCAAGTCATGCTGTGCGGCAACCCGGATATGGTCAAGGATGCCGTGGAACTCCTCAAGGCGCGCGGGTTTGAGAAAAACCTGCGCCGCAAGCCCGGGCAGATCACGACGGAAAACTACTGGTAAACCCGGGCACCTTCGCCTGCGTCTGACCAGGCAGGCGGGGCGGGTTAGGCCGGGATTGAAATTTCCGCTACAATCCCCACTCTTTATTCCTACCGGAATACTTCCCGGAAATGATGTTTCCGGCCCTGTTAACAGCGAATTCTGGAGCAGGCATGCACATTCACATGCAGTCCATCTTGCAACACGCAATAAAGAGTCTGGCAGTAGCCATGCTGGCGCTTTCTTTTTCCGCATCGGCGCAGGTATCCAGCCGTCCCGAAGAGCTCGGCTGCGTCAGCGGCGACTGTGTCACGGGCAAGGGTACGCTGGTTGAAGAGACCGAGCGCGGCCTGCGTTCCTATCGCGGCGATTTCCTCAATGGTGAATTCCATGGCTATGGCCGCCTGACTTATTTCGATGAAGGCGAGTACTACAAGGGCCGCTTCCTGAACGGCAAGAAACACGGTCGCGGTACGCTCTGGGACAAGGAAGGCAATGTCTACATGGGTGAGTGGCGCAACGATCGTCGCAATGGCATGGGTGTTCAGGCATTCAGGGTGGCAGGCTGGAGCGAAGACAAGTACACCGAGACGTGGCTGCGGGACAATACCGAAAACTACTACGGCGAATTCCAGAACGACGTCTTCTATGGTGAAGGCACCTATCGCTGGGCTGACGGTACCAAGTACGTGGGCTCCTGGGCGGCCAACAAGAAACATGGACGCGGCTACTTCGATCACGGTACCGGCCTGAAGGCCTGGCGCACGTTTGAATTCGACGAACGGGTGTACGACGAGCGGTTCGAGCTCTGAGGCCAGCCTGCCCATGAGCATCGAAAACTTCAGGCGCGAATACACTGCCGGCGGCCTGAAGCGGGAAGACCTTAAGGCCGACCCGCTGGCCCAGTTCCGTCTCTGGCTCGACCAGACTATCGCCTCGGGCCTGGGCGATCCCACTGCCATGGTCGTGGGCACGGTATCACCCGATGGCCAGCCCTCCCAACGCATCGTCCTGCTCAAGCATTACGATGACACCGGATTCATCTTCTACACCAACTACGGCAGCCGCAAGGCGCAGGAAATCGAAGGCAACGACAGGGTCAGCCTGTTGTTTCCCTGGAATGCCCTCGACCGCCAGGTGAAAGTGTGCGGCCGCGCTGAAAAGATATCCGCCGCCGAATCGCTCAGGTATTTCCTGTCGCGTCCCCGCGACAGCCAGCTCGCCGCCTGGGCATCGGATCAGAGCCGCAAGATTTCCTCCCGCGATTTCCTCATGACCCAGCTTGCCCACATGAAGGAGAAATATGCCGAAGGGGAAGTGCCGCTGCCGGACTTCTGGGGCGGCATCCGCGTGATCCCCCACGAGATTGAGTTCTGGCAAGGTGGCGAGCACAGACTCCACGACAGGTTTGTCTACGAGCTCGACGATGGCGGGAAATGGAGTATTCACCGACTCGCACCGTGACAGAGGAAAGGCTGTTCCGGGAATAAATGCAGTTCCGAGTCCCTATTTTTACTTTTGGTTAAAATAAAGTGCTTGGCAAGAATCCGGAGTAAATAATCCTTTCCTCTTTCCTCTTTCCTCTTTCCTCTTTCCTCTTCCAGATAGTTTCCCCAAGTGACGGGCAAGTCCCGATACGCTAAAATGTGCGAATTCTC
>JALRBG010000208.1 GCA_023257855.1 Pseudomonadales bacterium
TCCATCAGCGGACTGGGCTGGTACACCCGCAGTCCGCTGATGGAACTGGTGATGACGATATGCGCCTCGCGAGGATTTTGCAGCAAGTAAGGCATGCAGGCCTGAATCACATACACGGCACCCTTCAGATTGACGTCTATGATCCAGTCCCAGTCGTCAACACTGGCCTTGTCGAGGCTGTCCATCCTGCCGCTGACACCGGCGTTGGCACAGACGATATTGATCTTGCCTAAGGTCTTCCCGGCATCATCGACAGCGGCAATGACCGCGTTCTTGTCGGTGACATCCAGGGTGTAGGTCTTTACCGGGGCACCCATTGCTGCGATCTGCTCGCCTGCCGACTTCAGCTGCACCGCGTCGATGTCGGCCAGTGCCACCGACATGCCGCGATCTGCAAAAGCCTTTGCCATGCCCAGTCCGATGCCAGAGGCACCGCCGGTGATGAAGACAGTATTTTTTTCGAAGGTTTTAATCGGAATTTCCCTGGCAGGCTTTATACAAATATTACCTGCTTGTTTTTCGGCAAGGCGCAATAATACGGGAAACAGGTCTGCTTAGACAGCCCACAGGCCGCGGAATCCGGCCATAATGACCGGATTACCGTTGAATTTACCCCCCATTTAAACCCTGGCCGTATCCGGTGCGTGAAAGACAAAAAACACAAGAAAAACTGTTTTCGCAACCGGCGGCGACATCGACAACGACCTCAGCGATGACCGCCCGGTGCGGGAAAATCGTTTCATCAATTCGGGTGAATTACAGTTCAGCCTCAACGGCGGCTCGGGCAACGTGGAAATCTCCTCCGTTTCAGGGGATATCCTGGTTGGGGAGAAATAAATCAGAAACCAGGAATGAATTGCGCCACCCGGTCGATCAACCAGTACGACGCCGGTATCCCGATCACGTAGGCAGCCAGCAAATCCAGCCGCTGGGCAGTCACCACCTGTGCTGCAGCGACGCGCTCTGAAAAGGCGCGTCGCAACCCCCACAGCAGCAGCACTACCGCCAGGATGAAGGCAATCTGGCCGGCCTCTACACCAAGGTTAAAAAACAGCAGAGACACCAGGATCTCGCCCGGCACCAGGCCGATCTCACCCAGGGCACTGGCGAAACCCAGGCCATGCAGGAGGCCGAAGCTGAACGATACGATGAGCGGGTAGCGGTATGTCAGGCTGTTCTGGTGGTCGCGGCTGATCTCATGGGCCAGGAACAAGATCGACAGTGCGATGGCTGCTTCGACCGGCACAATGGGAATGCTGATGAATCCCAGGGCGGACATCGTCAGCGTGATGGAATGGGCAATTGTGAACCCGGTGACGGTCCACAGGATGCGTCTCAGGGTCCTGGCGATCACCAGCAGGCCCAGGACGAACAGCAGGTGATCGAGGCCGCCTATGATGTGCTCGATGCCCAGCAGCAGGTATTCACGGGCCACGTTGCCCGCGGTCGGCTCGAGCGGCACTTCCCAGGGCCCGCTGGTGGGCGTCAGCATGGCGGTCAGGGTACCGCCGTCAGTACCGGCATACCGGTAGAAGGTCGCCAGCGACGGATTGAAATAGGGATAGTCCAGCGCCAGTGTCTTGCCATACAGGCTTTCAGCGCAAAGCACCCTGCCGCTGCTCAGACCAATCCCGGCATCGCTGTTCTGCACCTGGCAACCTGCGGGCCAGACCAATGTCGGCTGGTTGCCTGCCTCAACGGTGTCGGGCGCGCGGATCGTGAACTGCATGACACCCGGCAACTGTTCGCGGATGTCGACCACCACCGGGCGGGCGTCGTGGGCATGGACGTAATTGCTGATTAGTAGAAACAGTAAAATAACGCCTGTCAGCGAATTGCGAATCAGGCGCCGAAGTCCGGGACTTCTCTCCTTGTTCCTTGCTCCTTGTTCCTTGTTTCTTCTCATTACTGCTCCAGCAGATTCACACGCACGTCATACTGGTCTATCACCTGCTGCTCCGCTTCACGTCGACTCTCGAGAACGGCCTCGTAGCGCCAGTCATCCATGACCCGCTCACGAATACTGTCGAGCTCGGGAATATAGGGTTCGCTGCGCTGGCGCAGCATGACCAGGTGCCAGCCGTAGCGGGACTCGAACGGGCCGTACCAGTTCGCGTTCGAGGGCTCAACGGCATCCAGGGCATCGACAAAGGCGGGCGTGAAATTGTTCACCACGAAATCCCGTGTCCGTTCGACGTAGTTCTGCAGGAAGGGATAACGGTCGCCAAAACCGGATGCGTCATTGAACCCGGCTGCGGCCAGCTGCGGCGTACCGAGCAGGTTTTCCGCATCCTGCCTGGCCTGCTCAGGTCCGCGCTCATCGGCATCGAAGAAGATATGCGTGAAGGTATAGACGGCGTCCACACGGTAGTCGTCGCTATGCACGTTGTACCAGGCGGTGATTACCTCTTCATCGGGTACAAGTGCCTGGTTAACCATGTTTTCGAGCAGAAACTCGACCTTCTGGACGAGGCGCTGGCGGATGATGTAGTCCCCCTGGTCCATGCCCATCGCCATGGCTTCCCGGTGCAGGGCCTCTTCCCGCACAAAATCGGCGACCAGCCGTTCGCGTTCAACTTCGCTCATGGCATCGAGCTGCTCACTGAAAATATCGGGCCTGAAAGCCTGGGCGCGGTACTGCATAAAGTTGAGCAGCGCCGTGCGATCGACCACGATAGCCATGCCGTCGCCAGCGGTTTCCAGTTCAGCCTCGTCGCTTATCTGGTACACCGCGAATATCAGCAAACCGGCCGCCAGGAAATGCAACAGTGGTTGTTTCAGCAGGGAAATCATGGATGGAATGCGTTTCCTGATTTTTTAACAATGATTAACAACCGGCCTTGCCTTCTACCTCAGGCCATCTGTTACCCTTTGGGGAAAGAAAAAGGCAATATAAGAAAAAAGACAACAAAAACAAAGAATTCTTAACAGATGTCGTTAAAAGAGTCCTTGGCTGCCGTTGCCAATATCGTTTTTACCTGTACTGCCAACCCGGGGGAAAGCCCATGATCACACGCCTGAATATCGCCAGGTCATTACTTGTTTTCGGTTTCCTGTACGGCATGACCAGCCTGTTTGCCACCTTTGACCATATCGGCGACCCTGCCTACCTGGTGCAGGAAAGTTTCGGCGGCGGCCAGGCCCATTCCTGGTATCACGCCATGCGCGAAGCCTTCGGGGATATCGCCACGCTGGTCGTAGTCCTGTTCCTGTTCTTTGCCAACGCCCGGGTGCGCCAGCCCGTTACCTGGTGGATATGCCTGGTCCTGCTGCTAGGCTATTACCTCCCCTACTGGGCCGGCATGCCTTTCATGCAGGAACTGGCGGCACCCAGCCTGCAGGCGGAACTCAACCACATCATCCAGGCGGCCTTTGCCATGGCTGGATTGTTCTGCGCCCGCAGGGACTTCTTCCAGGCCGCGGCAAGCAACCCATGACGTGACGGCAGCCTCATGTACCTGAAACTGCTGAAAGAAAATATCACCGAGGGCATCCTGCACCTGCACATGCCAGACGGTACCATTCATACATTCGGCGACCATGGCATCGAGGTTCACTGGTATATCCGGCGCGAGGAAGCCATTCGTCGTGTGGCCAGGGACTGGGAATTCGAACTCGGACAGACCTACATGGAGGGCGGCTGGGACACAGGCGACAGCGACCTGCGTGAACTGCTTGGCATCCTGCGCACCAATTTCAGCACCAGGCAGGTATCGGGCTGGGTCAAACCACTGGTAAAACTGCTGGGCCAGTACAACAAGATCGCCCGCAGCTATCGCCATATCGCCCACCACTACGACACCGAGGAATGCATATTCCGTCGCTTTCTCGACAAGGAGATGTACTACTCCTGTGCCTACTTCAAGTCGCCCGGGGATACCCTGGAACAGGCTCAGCAGAACAAGGCCGAGCATATCGCCCGCAAGCTGCTGCTGGAGCCGGGCATGACAGTACTGGATATCGGCTGCGGCTGGGGAAGCCTGGCCTTTCACCTCGCGCAGCACCATAGAGCACGGGTCACCGGCATCACCCTATCGAATGAACAGTTGCGCGTTGCCCGCCAGGAAGCTGCAGCACGGGGACTGGAACAACAATGCGAATTCCTGCTTGCGGACTACCGGGAGCACAAGGCCACTTACGACCGCGTGGTGAGCGTGGGGATGCTAGAGCACGTGGGCGTGGAAAACTTCACCGAGTATTTTTCCCGCGTAAACAGCATGCTGGCAGACGACGGCGTGGCCCTGATCCACACCATCGCCAACAAGGCCCTGTCCATGGAAACCAACCCCTGGATCACCCGCTACATCTTTCCGGGCGGCCGCATACCATCGATTTCGGAAACCGTGACCGGCGTCGAAAACAGCCGGCTGATGCTTACCGATATGGAAGTCTGGCGCATGCATTATGCTTGGACCCTGCGGGAGTGGTTGCGTCGTTTTCGCACACACCGTTCGGACATCCTCGCGGTTCGCGACGAGGTGTTTTACCGTATGTGGGAGTTTTATCTTGCCGTGTGCGACATGAGTTTCGAATTCGCACACCTTGTGGTGGTTCAGTGCCAACTGGCGAAAAAGCACGGGGTGGTGCCCGTCACACGTGACTACTTATATCGTTAGTCGAACCAGGCACGCGCTTTACAACCCCCCCCGGGGCATGGAATTCTT
>JALRBG010000255.1 GCA_023257855.1 Pseudomonadales bacterium
CGCCAGAGCTTCCAGTCCATCGACGGCGTACCGCAGGCAGGCGCCTTTCCGCGCTTCAGCCGGACACCCGCAGCGACACCCTCTGGCGTCAACAGGAAAGACAGCAACCGGGATTCCATACTGCATCGCTGGTCTGTGAAAGCGTTGTAGGTCGGAAGAGGCCCGCAGGGCCGCTATCCGACAAATTGCCCAGCTTTACTGTCGGATATCGGCCCTGCGGGCCTCTTCCGACCTACGTTGATTCAGGTATACATCCACGCTAGGCTTGCCATTCATCTGTTGTATGAGAGATTCCCCATGAATGACTCCCCATCCGGCCTGGACAAGGAACGCCTCGCCCACCTGAAAGCCGTCATCGAAAAAGACGTGGCCGACAACAGGTATTTCGGCGCTGTCGTCGCCGTCGCCCGCAACGGCGAGCTGGGCATGCTGGAAGCCATCGGCTACGGCGACGAGGCCCACAAAATTCCGCTGCAGACCGATTCCGTGTTTTCGCTGTTCTCGCTTACCAAGGCCTTCACCAACACCCTGGTCTACCGCGCCATCGAACTGGGCCAGTTCGCCCTCACCACGCGCGTGGCCGAGATCATCCCGGAATTCGACGGCCAGGGCCGCGAGAAAATCAATTTCTACCACCTGCTCACGCACTCCTCGGGCCTGCCGCCGGTGTGGATTCCCCGCGAGGGCATGTATATCGACAAGCTGGACGACATCATCGAGGCAATCTGCGAAAACATTTTTCCGCTGCAACCCCCCGGTGAGCTCGTGCATTACTCGCCGCTGGTGCACCATGCCCTCATGGGCGAGGCCGTGCGCCGCTGCGACCCCGCCGGGCGCAGTTATCGTGAATTGCTGCAGGATGCAGTGCTGACGCCCCTCGGCATGAAGGACACGTCGATCGGCGTGCGCAAGGATCTGAAAGCCAGGCATATCTTCCCCGACTTCCGCGGCAAGCCGCCCCAGGAGCATCTGGGCAGCAGCGACCTGGGCCCCCAGGGTGCCTTTGCCGAGGAACACGCGGAAATGCCCTGGGTCGGCGGCATCTCGACGGTACCTGACTTATACCGATTTGCGGAAATGTTCCGCCAGGGCGGCACGCTCGATGGCAAACGTATCGTGTCACCTGCACTGATGGCGCTGGCCACCACCAACTGGACGGGAGACAAGCCCAACGAGTTGTACAAGAAGATCGCCCTCAACCACGGCTGGGAGCCCTACCCGGCCTACATCGGTCTCGGTTTCGGCCTGCGTGGGGAAGCGGTTTGTCCTTCAATTTACGGCGGCACCCTGGCGAGCCCGGGCACCTTCGGCAACTACGGCGCCGGCAGCACGCTGTTCTGGGTGGACCCGGAATGGGACATCACCTTTGTTGCGCTGACCGCCGGCGTTATGCACCCAGCGCTCAACATCGAACGCTTCCAGCGCCTCAATGACATCGTGATGTCGGCGGCGATCTAGTCACAAGGTACAAGGAAGCGACCGAACATATCCCGGACAATTCCTCGCGCAGGTAGCGTCGAGAGCGAGGGTGAGTCCGGATTCTAGCGCAAGCCAACTATTTGGCTTGTGCCCGGACGAACGCCGTGAGCTCTGCGAACGGCCGGTTTAAAGAAAAAAGCCTTTTTGGGAACCCCAAACAGTACAGGTAGTACGTGCAGGGGGCCCGAAAAGGCTTTTGACGCAGTATGGGCGAGCGCGGCAGCTACTGCTGTCCCTCCCTTACATATTTGAGTTGACGAAATCCCAGTTAACGAGCTTCCAGAACGCTTCCATTAGTTCGGACGCGAAAGCGCCCTACCCGATCAGCGCCAGCACTGTCCGGCTGAGCGGGGAATCCCGCGATGCCAGGGTTTCGATAATTTCGAAATGGTTGTGGCCGGCAACTTGCACCGCTTGCACTGTCTTGCCGGCGGCGGCCAGTTCCCGGGTAAATTCCTGCGCCTGGCGCCGGAATTCGGGACTCTCATGCGTACCAATCGCAACTATGACCGGGACATTGATACGTGCGACGTTTGCCAGGGGGCTCAAGGCGGCAATGCTGTCAGGGGCAAGGTCGAGGAATTCCCGGCGAAAGGACAACGCGACCGGTTCCAGGTCATACATGCCGCTGCACAACAGTGCACCCTTGATGATGTCTGCCGGTTGGCCATACGACGGCCATTCCAGTGTCAGCAGAACACCCGCCAGATGCCCGCCCGAAGAGAAGCCGGTGAGGTAGATGTTGCCGGCATCGCCGCCAAAATCAGCGGCA
>JALRBG010000287.1 GCA_023257855.1 Pseudomonadales bacterium
ATTAAGCTGGCCGAGTGCCTTAAGACTATCAACTTTTGCTAATATCATGGGAGCCTGCGCAATCGTGTCCAGACCCTCATTGACACGGCTTATATTCTGAGCCCGAGTAAGGTAGTCGATTGCAATCTCGTGTTCCGCTAACTGCTGGTGAAGCAGGCCCGTTGAGAAAAGGTCCTGCACCAGCTGGTCGCTGTACGGACCCTCCGACGCCTCCTTGTCTCCAATCTGCGTCACGTACTCCTGTATACTGGCATTTATACTATTGACTTCCGAGACCCTGACTTCGGTTGAACTCTCATCTCCGCTCTCCATTCCGGGCATGTCCTCGATTGGCCGGAAGGTCACCTGGGCACCTTTGGGGTCCTCATCAATTATAGGTACCGGCTCAAACACAAGCTGAGAGACTGGCAAATTAGGTTGGGCTGCTAAGTCCAGTGCAGCCAACAAAAAGATAGCGAAGAATAGAAAACCAAGACGACCTGGTTGGTGTCTTGAGTTTCCTAATGAATAAAGCTGTATTCTTTTCAGAAGGACTATCATGTAGCACCCATTTGTATATTTATTTAGATGTTGTTAAGCAGGTGCCGAGACTCACTGCCAGAATTATCTCTGCGCGTAACAACCCAAATTTACCTTAGGGAAAGGGCCTGTCAATCCTAAAATGTGCAATAAAAATGATAGCGTCT
Organism: Pseudomonadales bacterium; assembly: GCA_023257855.1. Taxonomy (GTDB): domain Bacteria; phylum Pseudomonadota; class Gammaproteobacteria; order Pseudomonadales; family Pseudohongiellaceae; genus Eutrophocola. The sequence continues at coordinate 687 of JALRBG010000287.1, forward strand.
AGATACATAGTTAGAATTAACAACCGTGCCTAGGTGATAGGAAAAATATAAGCCACGTATAATAAAAACGGCCACTGACGTGGCCGTTTCTATTCCTACCTTCATGTCATCGCTTCAGGGCGATGACCGAGCCCGCCTAGAACTGCATGTTCAGGCTCAGGTTGTAACGACGCCCAAACACGTCATACGTGTTACTGGCGAACTGGTAACCCGCGGTACCCGGAATGATCGGCGGCGCCTTGTCCGTCAGGTTCAGGACGTTCAAACCTACATTCCAGGTGGCACCACTGGCAAACTCACCGTTGTAGCGCACGGTAGCATTCCACCAGGTGGATGAGTTCACCCAGTTACGGTCAACGTCGACGCCCTCAACCCAACTGCGGTTGAGCTTGTCACCGCTGATGTAACGGCCCTGCAGCTGGAACGACAACGGTCCAACCGAGTAGTTACCGGTGATGTTGCCCGTGATCTCCGGCAGCGTGTACTGATCTAGCTGCGTGCTCACGGTACCATTGGCCGCGATGTTATCACGGGTCAACAACTTGCCAGCGAGCACACGAACGCTTAAGTTTTCAAACTCACTGTCAAAGAAGTTCACCTCGGTGCGGTACGCCACCTCAAAGTCCAGACCCTCAACAATCGCCTTGTCCTGGTTGAAGAAGCGGCGGAACACGCGCGTCACGTCACCAGTCTTAGGATCGAACTCGATGTTGGCACACTGGCCTTGATCTCCCTGGTAGCAGCGGTCCACCACGTCCTGCTGACCTATCTGTGAGATCGCGTCCGCGATGTCCACCTCGTACCAGTCAACCGACACCTGCAGACCCTGCAGAAGATCAAACTGCGGCTCGTAAACAAAACCAAGCACACGCGTGTCGGCAGTCTCCACGTTCAGGTTGGGGTTACCCGAGGCGACCGTCGTGATCGTGTAAGAGACGTTTCCTTTCCAGGGGTCACGGACGTTACCGCCGCCCCCCTGGGCATCAAACCGCTCCTGGAAGTTGGCCTCCCTGACGTCCTGCGACTGCGTGGCACGTAACCGCAGGCCCTCCATCAGCTGTATGTCAAAGCCAACCTTCCACGCCTCAACCTTGCCCGAGGTGCTGTAGTCTGACTGGCGGAAGGCGATCGTGCCACCGATGCGCTGCTCTCCGGAAGCAGACTCCCAGATCGGCGCGTTCAACTCACCAAAGTACTCCCACACGTCGTACTGACCACCCACCTTCGGTACCGTCGAGAACTTGTGCAGGTTCGGACTGCCGCCCGTGTAACCCGGCGGGATACCACGGATTCCCAGCTCAGGCGCGTTCAGCGGCGGCCCCAGAGAGTCCACATCGACCGGCAGCGCGTTGTCGAAGAAGCTCGAGTCACGCCAGGTGAGACCAAAGGCTCCGGATACCGGGCCATAGCCCCAGCCCTCAAACACCTCACCCGTGGCCAGCACTTCCGCAAAGTCCTGCTCAACAATACCGACGCCCTTCTTCAGGGTACCGATGTAGTCAATCGCCGCCTCACTGATGTTGCCATGACCCATCACGTTAAACGGTACACAGCCCGAGATGGTGTCATCCAGACCCACCGGCGATCCCAACGGTACGGGCTGAGGATCAGCCTGGGTCCTGGAGTCACTCAGCCCAGACGCCAGACCCGCCGCACGCAGCTGATCAGGCGTCGGCGAGTACTGCGGCAGATTGACACGACACACTATTGCCCCAGTGTCCGGGTGCACCACGGCATCCATCGCCAGGAACATGCGGTCTACCCGGTCATGCTCGTAGCTGTGGGACAGTCGGTCCGTCTCACCCATGGAGAAGCTGCCGCTGACAGACCAGCTGTTGTCAAAGTCGTAGTTGAAACCGGCCGTGTAGGTCCGAGTGTTAAAGACGTTCGGATCCCTCAGGTTGCTGCCGATGTCACGGACACCCTCAATGGCACCGTCGCGGCTGAGCACAAACTCCTTCTTGCCGGCAGCGACCAGTGTGTCGCGCACGTAAGCCGGCAGGTAGGCGTTGTCCACCGCAATGCGCGGGGCCCAGATCGACCGCAGGCTGATGCCCGTGGTGCTCGCGGTCAGGTTGACGTGGTTACTTTCCGAGCGGCCAACCACCGCCTGCAGATAGCCAGAGAAGTTATCGGTAAACTGGTACTGCGCCGCCAGGAACATCGACCGGCCTACCACCTCCTGTCCGTTGACCGGAAAGCCACTGTTTGCCTTGAACGCCAGCTCCGCCTCGGGCCGCCCGCGGTGGCCAGCTCGTTTGGACGCCTAAAGTTCGTGTACTCACCGCCGCGGAAGGCCTGCACCTGCGTGCCTTCCTGGTTGAAGACCATGTTATCCAGCACAGTGCGTGTGCCCTGGATGATACCGAAGGCATGGCGGTCCGTCGGTGCCACGTTGGGCACTGTCAGACGCTTTGGTCCACTCTTGTCGGGGTTGGTAACCCAGCCCCAGCGCTGGTACCAGTCGACCTCGTCCGGCGACAGGTCGATCTGGTCGATCTGACGCGCTTCCAACGAGCCGATGATGTTGAGTCGGTCACCGATCTGGAAACCACCCGCGACGCTCGCGTTCCAGCGGAATCCGTCGCCTGTCTCCATGATACCGGTACCGGTCTGAATCTTGAGCCCCTGGAACTCACGATCAATGATGAAGTTGGTCACACCGCCCAGGGCGTCCGCGCCATACGCCGCGGAGGCGCCGCCTGTTACGACGTCAACGGTGCGAACCAGCGCCGTCGGGAAGGTGTCCACGTTGACCGCACCACGCTTGTCACCGGGCGCCATGCGCGCACCGTCAAGCAGGGTCAGGGTACGCTGGGTACCGAGGCTGCGCATGTTAAGGAAGCTGCCCACCGTCGATGCCAGTGAGCCAACGTTACGCTGGGCCGTGACTGTGCCAAAGAACTGCGGCAGCGCGTCCAGCTGTTCTGAGACCGTACCGCCCGGATCGAAGCTTGAAAGCTCTTCCGGCGTCACCACCGTGACCGGTGTCGGTTCAGCCATACCGTCAGTCTGACGGATACGGGAACCGGTGACCGTGATCTCCTCAATCTCAGCCTCATCCTGTGCATAGACTCCAGGGCTACTGACCAGCTCCTATGAAACTGCCGCTATAATAAGAGCTAGAGATTTTTTCTTGTTACTGGTAGGTGAACTTTTATTTAACATTAATTTCCCCCTTAATTTCCCTCAAATGCCATTGCTTTTTTGTTGTTGTGCTACTTCGCAAAAATTTGATAAGTAACTACGTCTAGCTCAGCATGACCGCTAAGGTCAGATTGCAAGTAAGGCACTACTGTTTTTATTTTGGGGACCGGAGGGATTTGAAGCTTAAGCCACAGCAACCAAACCGGTAGCCTTTTTTTGCGAGAAACATCTGAAATGTAACGATACTTTTTTTAAAAATAAACAAATATTATCGATTTGATAATGATTACTTATTTTAATGACTTAGCTTAAAATATTCTGATTTATGTAATATATTGATTTTTCTGTATTTAATCAGAAAATAGTGGGGGAGAGAAAGTTTCTATAAATATTTATTATTGATGAACAGCGGCAAAAGGTCCGATATGTTAGGCACCTTCCAGAGACTCACTCAGCACCAGCCACTCCTCCTCTAGCGACTGCAGCCGGGAAGATAGCCTGGCCTGGTCAAATAGGACGATGTTGAGCTCATCCTTAAAATTTTCATCGTAAATAGTGGCATCAGAAAGCTTGACCTCGATCTCCATCCTGGCCTGCTGGCACTTCTCAATTTCACGCTCTACACGTTTCAGTCGGTCACGCAACGGTTGCAGCTCCTTGCGCCGCTCCGCCGACTGCTGGCGCTGCTCCTTCTTATTGAGACCAGCAGGCGCCTTGTTAAGGCCAGCCGAGGGCGCCTGTTTGGTTGTGTCTGCGCTGGCGGGCGGCGCGGATTTGGCAGCGTCCTTTTTATCCTGGCCTAGCAGCGACTGCTCGTAATCGTCGAGGTCGCCTTCAAACACTTCCAGCTTGCCGTTTTTCACCAGCAGGAAGGAATCCACCGTGTTGCCGAGCAGGTGGCGGTCATGGGAGACCAGGATCATGGCACCCGGAAAACCCTGCAAGGCCATTTCCAGGCTGTGGCACATTTCCAGGTCGAGATGGTTGGTAGGCTCGTCCATCAGCAACAGGTTGGGTTTTTGCCACACAACCAGCGCCAGTGCGAGACGGGTTTTCTCACCACCGGAAAAATGCCCGATAGTTTCGGTGACGCGATCGCCGCGGAAATCGAAACCACCGAGAAAATTGCGGACCTCTTGTTCCCTTACGCCGGGCTCAAGACGCTGGATAAGCTGCATGGGGGTTGCCGCACCATCCAGTTCATCGACCTGGTGCTGGGCGCTGTAACCGATGCGCAGGTAGTCATTGCGGGTTACTTCCCCTGCCATCAGCGCTAATTGGCCGGCAAGCACCTTCAGCAGGGTCGACTTGCCCTGCCCGTTGGCGCCCAGCAGGCCAATGCGCGACTCGGCGCGTATATTCAGGGAAAAGTCGGTAATAAGCGGTTTGTCATAACCGAAGCTGATGCTGTCGCAGGCCAGCAGGCTCGGTGGCAGCTTGTCCGGATCACGAAAGCTGAACTGGAACGGCGAATCCACGTGCGCCGGCGCGACCTCCTCCATCCGGGCCAGCTCTTTGAGGCGGCTCTGGGCCTGACGGGCCTTGGTGGCCTTGGCCCTGAAGCGGCGCACGAAATTCTCGATATCCTTCCTGCGCGCCTGCTGTTTTTCATAGGCTGCCTGTTGCTGGGCCAGCCGTTCCGCTTTCTGTTTTTCGTAATCGCTGTAATTGCCGCGATAAAGGAACAGTTTCCTGTTTTCGAAGCTGGCGATATGCGTCACCACCCGGTCGAGGAAACTACGGTCATGGGAAACGAGCAGGAGCGTACCGGGATACCGGCGCAGCCATTGCTGCAGCCAGAGGGTCGCTTCCAGGTCGAGATGGTTGGTGGGCTCGTCGAGCAGGAGTAGGTCCGACGGCGTCATCAGGGCCTGGGCCAGGTTCAGGCGAATCCGCCAGCCGCCGGAAAATGCGTTGACCGGTTTTTCAAATTCTTGGGTGCCGAAGCCCAGGCCCGAGAGCAACTGTTCAGCACGGTTGCGGATCGACCAGGCGTCCATGCCGTCCAGTTCACCGTGCAGTTTCGCAACCCGATGGTCATCGTGGGCTGCTTCGGCTTCTGCCAGCTGCTTTTCCAAGATGCGAAATCGACCGTCGCCGTCGATGACATAATCCAGGGCCGCTCGCGAAGTGCCGGCCGTTTCCTGGAGCATCTGCGCCTTGCGCAGATCCTTAGGCATGTCGAGTTCCCCGGTATCCGCGTGGAGTTCACCCATCAGCAGCCGGAACAGGCTGGTCTTGCCCGTGCCGTTGCGCCCGATGATCCCCACCTTCTGCCCGCCAAAAATGGTGAGGTCGGCATGATCGAGCAGGAGCTGGGTGCCCCGGCGCAAGGATATTTCCTGGAGTGAAATCATTTCTGGTCTGGGCGAAGGCGTCGCCGACTGGCGAAAAGCGGCTATTCTAAAGGCGTTCAGGGGCAAAGCAAGCTGCCGCCGCCTGCATAAATGGCCAGAAAATGGAAAAACCAAGAACTCTGGGACCTCATGCTGGAATCCGGGGCCTGTGTCCTTATACTAGGCCGAAATTTTTACGTGTTTTTCGTATACCAAATTACCAGGAACTTAATTCAAGAGGTCACCATGAACATGCCAAAACATCTGCTGCGTACCGCGATCGCCACTGCCACCCTGGGCATCATGGCACTGCCGGTCCAGGCGCACCACGGCTTCGGCCTGTTCCAGCTCGACATCAAGCGCGAGTGGGAAGGCACACTGACCAAGATGAACCTGGTCAACCCGCATTCCTACATGGAACTGGATGTGGTCGAGGAAGATGGCAACGTCCTGCACATGCGCTGCGAAATGCGCGCCGCCACGCTGATCCGCCGCTCCGGCTGGTCCACGGACATGTTCAGGGTGGGCGCCCACGTATATATAGAGGGCAACCCGCATCGTGACGATCCGGAAGCCTGCTATGTCGAGAACTTCACCATCGACAATGAAATCACCATGAACCGCAACGACCAGCTGCTGTCCGCCGAGCCCGTGGATACTTCAGGTCGTCCCTACAGGCTGGCCGATGGCCAGGTCAACCTGGCCGGTGACTGGGCCGTCGAACAACTGGTGTTGACCGTGCCCCCAAGCGGCGGCAACGGCTCCATGATTCCCAAGAGCCTGTCCCCGGCATTTGCCGCTGGCGATATTTCCCTGGCTGAAGTTCAGGCCAGCCAGCCACCACGACCGCAGACGGTCTACACGGCGGAGGGCCAGGCTGCCGCCGATGCCTTCGACCGCCGTTCGCCCATCGACAACCCGTGGTTCGCCTGCAAACCAACCAGCTTCATTCGCGACTGGACCGCCGACTGGCCGATAAACCGGTTTGAGCAGAAGACCCTGTCGGATGGCGAAAAAGTCATCGACATCACCTACGGCCTCTACAACTTCAACCGCCGCATCCACATCGGCATGACGCAGCATCCAGAAAACCTCACCCCCAGCTATGCCGGCCACTCCATTGGCAACTGGGAAGGTGATACCCTGGTGGTGGATACCATTGGTTTCGAAGCCGGCGTGCTGTCACCGCCGACCCGCTCGAGCGAGCAGATGCATATCGTCGAACGCTTTTCTCTGGATCGTGAAAAGACCGCGCTGAAACGGGAATACACCGTGATCGACCCGGTCTACCTGGCCCAGCCCTATGCCAGCTACGACGTCATGTACATCTCTGATGTGCCCTTCGAGGCACAGGAGTGCGTGGACATGACACCCGAGTTCCAGCAGTAAGTCGATCCTGACTCCAAAAACCGGCAGGCGGCACAGCGCGTCTGCCGGTTTTTTTTATGCCTTCCGATACCCCCCCCCAGGCATTCCTGCAAATGCTGATTCAAAGTACCTAAAATCAGATAGTGACAACACCATGATCCTGATCTGCGGCCCCAATTTCGATTGTTGCCCCAACAGTTCTAAAGTGAGACTATTGCCAGGCTGTATTTGAATTCAAAATCTTTATTCTTATTAACAACCAAGGGGGTGAACAGACGAGACCATTCAACGCAACAAGGTGTCTTATCTTTGGTTAATAATATTCCTATAAATCATAAAGATAGAATTAGTGTAAAAAGAGGAGAACTATCTAATGAGATACACCAAGTCCTATCAACTTAAAGCTAAATCCAGGCTCGCTATATCCATAGCGGCGGCCGTTGGAATGACGGCTGGTTTCGGAAATGCCGCCCTGGCCCAGGACGAACCCGCCCTGGAAGAAGTGGTCGTTACGGGTTCGCGCATTGTTCGCCGTGACTTCGAATCCAACAGCCCGATCCGGACCATCGACGCTGCCCAGTTCGAAGAACAGAGCGGTCTGAATATCGAGTCGTACCTGAACCAGCTGCCGGATTACAACCCGGCCAACTCGCCCGTGACCACGGAAAAAGAAATCAATGCCACACCGGTGAATACACTGGGTATTGCCTCTGTATCCATGCGTGGTTTCGGCCCGAACAGAAACCTGGTACTGATTGACGGCAAACGTATGGTGCCAACCAACGCGCTGATGGTTACCGATATCAATGCCATCCCTTCAGCACTGATCCAGCGTGTTGAAACCATTACCGGTGGCGCATCAGCGGTATACGGTGCCGATGCTGTTGCTGGTGTGACCAACTTTATCCTGCGTAAGGATTTCGAGGGTTTGGAACTCGACACGCAGTACGGCACCTCCGAGGCCGGTGGCGGTGAAGAGGCCCGCATATCAGGCATCATGGGCACCGATGTCTTCGACGGCCGCGGCAATATCACGGTCGGGTTCGAATATTACGATCGCAAGGAGGCGCTTGAAATCGATCGTGACTTCTTTACCGATTCCTGGAACGACCCCACCGTCGGTGGCGAGCTGTTCCAACAGGGATTCAACGGCATGACCGTAGGCTTCAACCGGGCCAGCGATGTCACCATGGACGCCCTCTTCTCTGACCGGCCTGCCGGCACGGGCTTTCGCAACGTGGGCGCCGGCTTTGTCGCGCGCTACCGGTTCAATCCCGATGGCACCTTGTTTCCCGTGGTTGGTGATAATCTCAGTCTGAGTCAAGGAATACTGGATGGTGTGGAATATGCCGCCCAAAACGTCTTGGATGGCACCACGCTGGACCCGAACGATATCGCGCAAGTCCTCAAGTGGAACACGCAAGACGCGATTGTCCTTGCGCCACAGAATCGCTGGTCCTTCTTTACCCGCAGCAATTTCGAAATCACGGAAGGGATTTCGGTGTTCGCCAACGCGACCTTCGCCCGGAGCAACTCCGCAACACGCCTGAACTACGGCTCCACCGCCAGCTTCGGCTGGGAGGCCAATGTGCCGTTTAACCCTGCTGTTGACAGCCCGATAGACCCGACACTGGACTACAAGGATCCAGCCATTGTTAAGGCGGTCCAGGCCAATCCGGCCGCGTACGCCAATCCTGGCTTCATTCCGAGTGGCGCAGCGGGTGCCCATTTCCCCGTCGTGCCAGAACTGGCTATCCTGCTGTTGAGCCGTAGCGCTCCCACCGGCAACTGGATCCCGGAGATTTTCCCGAAAAACAGCCTGGAAAATCGTGCGTCCGATAACGACAACATCGTCTGGCAGTTAGAAACAGGCGTCAATGTCGACCTGCCCTACCGCGACTGGACTGGAGAGTTCTATTACTCACACGGCGAGGTGGACAACAGCAACGTCTCCACCGGCTTCCAGTCACTAGAGCGGTGGCGCCGGCTCGTCAATGAGCCGGACTACGGCCGAAATGCGGTCTTGCAGGCAAACCAGAATGGTGCATCGCCTGGCTTCGGTACCAACCCGGTTAAGTGTACCAGCGGCTTTTATGAAACCATCTTCTTCTCCGATAAGCGGCCGAGCGAGGACTGTGCCAAGGCGATTGGCGCGCCTCTGGCGAACCGTTTGACAAGTGACCAGGACATCGTCGAGATCAACTTCCAGGGTGGCTTGATGGACCTGCCGGCCGGTGAGGTACGTACCGCATTCGGTTACCAATGGCGTAAAAACCGCGTGACCTATCAACCGGATCTTCTGGCAAGCTCCAGGGCATTCGAGGACCAGGTCATCGGCGTCTATCCAGTAGGTGACATGGATGCAACAACGTCGGTTGATGACTATTACGTAGAGGCACTGGTCCCTGTTCTTGGCGACGTCGGCGTCGTGCAGAAGGTCGAACTGGAGCTGGGTGCACGTTTCTCCGACTACAGTGATAACGACTCTGAGTGGACCTACAAGGCCCTGGCCAATATCGAAGCCAATGACTGGCTGCGTCTGCGTGGTGGTTATAACCGCGCGACCCGCGCACCCAATGTCGGTGAGAAGTATCTAGGCTTTCAGCAGGTGTACCTGCGCGGTGTTGTCAACAACTTCGGCGACCCCTGCGGCCTGCGTTCCAACGCACCGTTTGGTGCCGGTGGCGCCGCACCGGATCCGATCCTGGCACCCGGTGAACCACAGACAGAGCTGGCCAGTGGACAGACCGCGACTGGCGCCAACAGCACCTACCTGATCTGCCAGGCCCAGATGGGTCCTACCGCGGCTGGGCTCTATTACAGCAACAACGCGGGTGGTAATGCAGGCGGTAACGCCAACTGGGTGTACCAGGAAGGCAACCCTGACCTGGGCCCTGAAACCGCTGATACCTTCTCCGCGGGTTTTGTAGCAAATTCCCCCTGGGATAATCCCTGGCTGGAAAACCTGGCCCTCTCCGTAGACTGGTGGCGAGTTGAAATCGAGGACGCCATCCAGCAGTACACACCCGACTATGCCAACTACCTCTGCTATGGCGTTAGGACGGTGACCACTGCCGCTGAGGCCGCCGCGCAGGCCGCAACAACGGACTGTGAGAATGTGGCCCGCAACCAGGCGACGGGCGGCGCAACGAGGCAGCTGCTCAGGTATTCCAACCAGGCGACCATCAAAACAGAAGGCATCGATATCGCTGCCAACTGGAGAGCCGAGTTGAATGATATCGGCATCGGTCTGCCAGGTGGACTGTCCTTGAGTATGCAGATGACCTACATCGACAGTTACAAAACCAAGGAGTCACAGCAGGACTTCGATGTCGAGATCGATTGGGTTGGCTCTCTCGGGCCAACACTGACCGGTACCAACCCGGGTGCTTATGACTACAGGCTCTTCACGTCCATGATGTACTCCTATGGCGACTGGAGTGTCGGCCTGCGCTGGCGCCACCTGCCGGACGTGATCACGGCAAACCAGGCAAAACAAAACGCGCTCATCGCCAATAACGCGGCCGCGGCTAGTGGGGCAGCGGGAGCCGTCCCGTTGAGTTATACGCCTATCACTGACGTCGGCATCGACTCGTACAACATCTTTGACATGTCCATGAACTGGCAGGTCAATGATTCGATTACGATCCGCGGCGGTATCACGAACCTGTTTGATGAGAGCCCGCAGATTACGGGTCGTACTACCGGGTATGAGCCGGGTACGAACCTGTCGGCAGTCTGTGGTGGCGCACCGGGCTGTGTCAATCCGACCAGTCCCCAGCTGGCCACCAGCGGTGCCGGGTCAACCAGCCCTGGGTACTATGACGTGTTAGGACGCCGGTTCTTCCTGGGTGTAAAGGCCCGCTTCTAACGTATAAAAAAGTAATCTTGTAAAACCCTTAACGGCGGGCCCCTGGCCCGCCGTTTTTTTTTGGAGCCTTGTACCGCTGGCTGACTCTTTGTGTTCCATTCTGGGCCACCTATAGGCTGTATTTTGGTGCCCCCCCTAATTTGAATAAAAGCCTGAAATATCATGCTGATTTGATAGAATGTCGATTCATTTATTAGGGGAAGTTTCAGAGATGATAATCAATAAAACCCTGCTTTGCTCCCTGTGTGTGCTGGTATCA
>JALRBG010000300.1 GCA_023257855.1 Pseudomonadales bacterium
AGACTCGTTCACCAGCGAAGCGGACAAGGCGGCCTGGACGCCCGCTGATCGTGTTCGTGTGGATGAGTACCTGTCGTCCGTGCGCGAAGTGGAAACCCGAATCCAGAAACTGGAAGAGGGCGCCCGAGAACTTACCGGCCTGCCTGATGCGCCGCTGGGGCCGCCCGATGATTTCACCGAGTTGCTGGACATCCAGTTCGAGATGATCGCCCTGGCGTTCCAGAACAACCAGACCCGCATCGCTTCTATGCGCATGATCAAGGAAGCCAGCATGCGGGTATTTGAGAACCTAGGTGTCGCAGAATCATTCCACCCGCTGTCCCACCACCAGGAAGATCCGGCCAAGTGGGAATTGCTGGTGCGTATCCAGCGTCACCAGACCGAGCGCGCCGCGAAATTCGCCCAGCGCCTGAAGGAAATGGAAGATGTCGAAGGCAATATCCTGGACAATTCTATCATCCTGTTCGGCAGCAACATGGGTAACAGCGACCTGCACGACGCCAACCTGCTGCCTTCCGCTCTAATAGGTAAGGGCGGCGGTATCAAGGGTGGCCAGCACCTGCATTATCCGAAGGACACACCCCATGCCAGGCTGCTGCACACCATGCTGGCCAGGGCCGGTATTCCAATCGAGGAGTTTGGTGACAGCAAGGATATCTTCTCCGAAGTCTGATCCAGGCGACTGTTCCAGTTTTCCAATGGGGGCTGACAACCAGATGAACGTCCGTAATCGGCGAATTTTTGCGCTCCGGCTTTTCGTCATTTTTGTATATACCATTTTCTTATCCGGCATCAGTCAGGCACAAAACCTGGAGCCGCTGAGAGTACCGTCCCCGCTTGGCGAAATCGTCCGTGGGCTCGACGCCAACGAGCGTGGTCCTGACGGCAGCACACCATTGCAGTGGGCCGTCTATGACCAGGACGTCAATCGGGTCCGTGAACTGATTCGCGCCGGTGCCGACGTCAATGCCGCAAACCATTACGGCGCCAACGCCATGCAATTGGCCGCCGAAGTCGCACATACCGATATTCTGAAAATGCTGCTCGATGCCGGCGCCGATGTCGACTCGGCGAATCCTGAAGGACAGACAGCCCTGATGCTGGTCGCCAGGACCGGTAATATTGAAGCCGCACGGCTACTGGTCAGGCACGGTGCAACCATCGATGCCCGCGAACAATGGGGCCAGCAAACCGCGCTCATGTGGGCGGCTGCTCGCCGTCATCCGGCGATGATGGAATTGCTGATCCGGGAAGGGGCAGATATCAACGCCATTTCGGCGAAACGAGATTACAACAGCCATGTCACCGCCGAAGGTCGGGCCAAGCGCCTGGACAGCGGCGGGCTCACACCGCTGATGTACTCGGTGCGTGAAAACTGCAAAAGCTGCGTGGATTTGCTGGTGAAAAGCGGTGCCGATCTCGACCTACCGGATCCCGACGGCGTATCGCCTTTGCTGCTGGCTGTACTGAATGCCAACTGGGATATCGCCAAGCGCTTGATTGAAGCGGGTGCCGATGTGAATCAATGGGACATGTTTGGCCAGGCCCCCCTGTTTGCAGCGGTTAGTGGCCGCAATGATGCCGGCCTGACTGTTGACGGCATCATGAATGAAACTGGTGGCCTGGCCATCGTCATGATGTTGCTGGAGCAGGGTGCCTTTCCCGAGATGGAACTGTTCTATCGCCCGGCCAAGACCCGTGGTGGCCCCTTGTCCCGAGGCACCACACCCTTGATCGCTGCCGCTAGCAACGGTGATGTCGAAGTCATGCAGTTGTTAATGGACCATGGAGCCAGGGCAGACAAGCCCCAGGCAAACCTGGAAACCCCGGTTTCCGTCATTGCCGGCGCCCGTGGTAACCAGGACACCCTGATTGAAGGGTTGCATCTGCTTTCATCAGGCGGCGCAGACATGAATGTCATGGTTGTACCCCACCATCTGCAGCGTGCACGAGGCGGCACACCCCTGCATTACGCCGTCAGGGCCCGCAATGACAAGGTCGTGGTGGCTTTGGTCGAACTGGGAGCGGATGTCAACGCTCTCGACTTCGATGGGCTTACGGCGCTGGATTATGCCGAGGCACGAGGCTATATCGGCTTCCTTGGCCAGCGTCCCGCGCCCAACCCGAAGATAGCGCGACTGCTGCGCGACCTGGGGGCCACCGCTGAACTCGGTGTCACGCCGTTCTGGCCAAACATCGGCCCACCGTTCTTTTATCCCGGCAGCATTTTCCCGCTTGATCCTGAAGTGGAAAAACATGCACTGGTGCCCGGTTCAGTTGATCATCAATAGTTGTAGCTCATGAATAAACTAATAACCCGCAGGAAGTTTCTCACTACCAGCTCATGTGCACTGGGTGCAGCTGCCCTGGAAGAAAGCCTTTTCCAGGATGCTGCAGCGCAAACTATCGAGATCACTCGAATCGACCTTAACCATGCCTGGGTCTTTCAAGGTGCAGGTTGCAACGTGTTCGCGATTCCCGGCATCAATGAAAATGGCGTGCTGATGATCGACGGCGGCCTGACCGCCCATTCCGATGCCCTTATCGGTGCAGTGCTCAATACCTTCGGCCAGGACAGGGTGCACACCCTGGTCAATACACACTGGCACCCTGAACAGACAGGATCCAATGAGCGGCTGGGCGCTGAAGGCGCAAATATCATCGCCCACGAGAAGACAAGGATGTTTTTGGAAAATTCCGTGATGTCCTCTCTTTTCGACGGACGTTACGGGCCGCTGGCGGATGCCGGCCTGCCGACAATGACCCTCGGCAGCAGCGGCTCGTTCAAGTTTGCCGGCCAGGAAATCCTTTATGGCTACCTGCCAGCCGCGCACTCCGAGAGCGATATCTTCCTGTACTTTCCCATCCTCGACACCTTGATCACCGGTGGGCCGGTCACTACCGGGGAGTGGCCCGTACTGGACATTCGTCATGGTGCATGGATCGGCGGCTTGCTGCGCGCCTACGAGACCCTCGGACAGGTGGTAAGCGCGGATACTACGGTGATACCAGCTCATGGCCCGATCATCAGTGGCACTGATTTGCTGCGCATGCGGGCTATGTATACCAATTTTCACTTGGATCTAGCCGAACAGCTCAACCTCGGCATGGGTCCCAAAGACACGGTGAAGATGGCTTTGCTGGACCAATATGTGGACGACTTTGGTGATCCTTCTTTGTTCATCGATCATGCCCACCGCAGCCTGCAAAGGGCGTACGTCCCTGACTAAACAGAACCTGCTCTGCAGGTTTGACCTCGGCAGAAACACACCTACGAGGCTTGGAGGCTGTGTATAAACACACAGCTTTAATGAAAAGTCCCCCATCCTGCGAATATGAATAATTTGTGAATTACGAATTTACATGTTTACTAATAAAATCATGAAATTATACTTCGCACCTTTGTAGTTTGTTGAGCAACTCCCACACCACGTCAAATTTGAACAAGGCCGCCTGATAAAGCCCATGTATAAAGCTCGAATATTTATTAATTACCTTGTGCTGCTTTGCCTTGCTGTGCTGCCGGGTCATGATCTTTTAGCCCAGGGAAGCGCGTCTCGTAAAAGCGTTGAGATCGTCAGGACCGACTTGCAGCCGGATATCGATGGTGTGCTGGATGATGAGATCTGGAAAACCGCAACCGTCATCACAGACATGCACCAGTTCCAGCCAGTGGACCAGGGCGAGCCTAGTGAACGCAGCGTATTCTATCTCGCCTATAGCGAACGCTTCTTCTATCTTGCGGCCCGTCTTTATGACAGCGACCCCTCAGCTATCAGCGCCAGGCAGTTGGTACAGGGTCAGAATATGCAGTTCGATGACGCCTTCGAATTCATCCTCGATACATTCAATAACGGCCGCACCGGCTACCAGTTCCAGGTCAATCCCAACGGTATTCGCCGGGAAGGTGTGTATGACCAGCCGCAAAACCTGAACAGGGACTGGACCGGGATCTGGCTGGTGGAAAGTCGGATTGACGATGAGGGCTGGACCGCGGAAGTTGCCATTCCTTTCAACACGCTCAATTTCGACCCAGCTACCGATACCTGGGGCTTTACGGTGGCGCGGACCATCGCTCGCAAGCAGGAGGAAATCGCCTGGTCGTCGTTCAATCGCAATATCAACCCGACCACCACGGGACAGATCACCGGCATACGCAATATTCGCCAGGGCATCGGCCTCGATATCATTCCCTCTATTGCCATGGCGGCCAGCGAGAATCATCTCAACGACACCACGGCGGACCGCTTCGACCCGTCACTTAACGTGTTTTACAAGATCACACCAAACCTGACCGGTGCCGTGACCTTCAATACCGACTTTTCCGCCACCGAAGTCGACAATCGCCAGGTCAACCTGACTCGTTTCTCGCTATTTTTCCCGGAAAAACGTGATTTCTTCCTGCAAGACGTGGACATTTTCTCCTTTGGTGGCCTCGGTGGCGGTGGCAATTTCAACAACAACCAGAACGGTATTCCTTTCTATTCCCGTCGCGTTGGCCTGAACAGCCGCACCGGCCAGCCGGTTGATATCGATGCCGGCGTGAAAATGACTGGACGAGTCGGGCAATGGAACGTAGGTGCGCTTGCCGTGCAGCAGGGTGATTCACCCGGGCTTGACGGGCAATCGGTGTTTGTTGGGCGTGCTGCGATCAATGTACTGTCTGAATCCAGTATCGGTGGCATTTTCACCTATGGTGATCCCAATAGTGAAACCGACAACAACCTCGCCGGAATGGATTTCAGATACCAGAATACGCGCTTTTCAGATCGGTACACCATGCGCGGCAATGCCTGGTACCAGCAGACCGACACCGATGGAAGAATCGGCGATGACAAGGCCTATGGCGTTCGAATCAACATGGATACGCAGGGCGATGGCTTCGGCGGCTCCACCGGTTACACTTATGTCGGCGAAGACTTCAACCCGGCGCTGGGTTTTGCCAACCTGCGTGGCGCCGAAACCTACAGCCTGATGGGTCGCTTCAGGCGATTCTTCAGGCGCGATCATCCCTGGCTGCGCACCTTCAACATGTTTGGCCGCTTCGACCATGACCGTGACCTGGCCACAGGTGAAATGATCAGCGAAAGTCTCTTTACCCGCTTCATCAACCTCAACACGCATCGTGGTGACCAATTCGGCCTAGGTGTTTCCAGAAGCCGTGAAGGCCTGTCCCGCGATTTTGAAATACGCCCAGGCGTAGTCATTCCGGCCGGCAAGTACAGCTTCCTCAACCTGAACGGCCAGCTTGAATTTTCCAACCAGCGTAATTTCGCCCCCCGTATCGGCTTCAACATGGGCGAGTATTACGACGGTGATCGCAGGCAGTATGACATTGGCCTCGAGTGGCGGCCCGATGAACATTTCTTCCTGAACCTGAACTACAACTACCAGGATATCGAACTGCCCTATGGTGATTTCATCGTCAGGCTGGTGAGCGCCAACGTCAACTATGCGTTCAATTCAAAGTGGTCCTGGGTCAACCTCGTGCAGTATGACAACTTTTCCAGTTCGCTGGGCATCAACAGCCGTCTTCGCTGGAATCCCCAGGCAGGAGAGGACCTGTTTATTGTCATCAATTACAACTTCGACTCCGAGGGCACTTTCTCCCGACTCAGCCGCGAACGGTCGGAAATCGCTCTCAAGTACACCAAAACCTTCCGTTTCTAGCTGACTGCTCCAAATCAATCCAGCAAAGAGGAATTCAGGTAGAATAATACCGTTTCCCATGAATTCCCTATGCTGAAAATCTACGCCAAAACCGACGTCGGCCTGGCCCGGCCCAACAACGAGGACTTTTTCTTTACCGACGCCGACAACCGCCTCATCATCGTCGCCGACGGTGCCGGGGGGCACGACTATGGCGAGATCGCCAGCCGGGTGGCGGTGGAAAGCTGCTACCAGTACCTCACCAGGGAAGACTACCTGCAGGACACCTCCGACATTCCCCAGACCCTAATGGATAGCATCACTTTCGCGAACCAGCAGGTCATCGAGTATAAGAAAAAGCACATGCCTGGCAGCAACATGGGAACCACGCTGTCTTGTGTCCATGTCGGGCCTGACAAGGCCAGCTACGCCTGGATGGGTGACTCACGCATTTACCTGGTCGATCGGACAAGCCGGGGGCAGACCCGTCTCAGCACGGACCATACGCTCTACCAGGAGATGCTAGATCGGGGTGAAGTGGGGCAGAACTTCAACCGGCATATCCTCAGTAGGATGCTAGGCAACAATCCCTACACCCGACCCGATGCAGACAGTTGCGATGTTACCGGCGGCAATATCGTGCTCGTGTGCTCCGACGGATTCAGTGACATGATAAACGAGGAAACCATGGTCAATATCCTGACCGGATGTGGCGGCGATCTCGACGCTGCCCTGGATCAGCTGGTGGATTCCGCCAGGGGGCAGGGCGGCCGTGACAATATTACGGTTGCCTTCGCTGAAGTGGCATAGGGAGGGGTGGATTATGCCAGTCGACGTGTTTCCTGCAGCAGGCGTATGTACTCGCTTATGGACTGCAGCCTGTCTGCCGGATCCTTGTAAAGGCACTGCAAGGTAGCCGTCTCCAGCAGTTCGGGGATGCGGTACTTCGCCAACTGTGAAGGCGGTACCGGAATGTCTTCCTGCACGCTCCTGACCAGCTCATCCATCCTATTGCCCTGGGCTGCAGTCCGGCCTGCCAGGATTTCATAGATCACGGCCGCCAGGCTGTAGATGTCCGTACGGGCATCGATATTCGGATCCCGGGAAATCTGCTCGGGCGACATGTAGGACACGGTGCCCTGCAGCTTGGCCTTCCCGGTAATGCCGGGATCATT
Source organism: Pseudomonadales bacterium (assembly GCA_023257855.1). Classification (GTDB taxonomy): domain Bacteria; phylum Pseudomonadota; class Gammaproteobacteria; order Pseudomonadales; family Pseudohongiellaceae; genus Eutrophocola. Next base: position 6,825 of record JALRBG010000300.1, read on the forward strand.
GCTGTCGGTCTCCGGGCCTTCGCCGATGTCTTCCTGGGTACCCTTCGTGTCCCAAACCTTGGCCAGTCCCCAGTCCATCAGGATGACTTCACCGAATGGCCCTACCAGCACGTTTTCCGGCTTGATGTCCCGGTGCAGTACTCCATGGGAATGCGCATACTCCAGGGCATGGCCGACATCAATCACCACGTCGAGCAGCTGGGTGAGGTCGTAGCGTTCCCGGTAATCGAGGATTTCCCTCAGCGTGTAGCCATGCACCAGCTTCATGGTGAAATAGTAATGCCCGCCTTTGTCCCGACCGAGTTCGTAGGTCGGGATGGTATTGGGGTGCTGCAGCATGGCGGATACGCGGGCTTCACGCAGCAGGCGCTGCTGCTCGATGGGATCGTCGGCGAATTCGGGCTTGAGGGACTTGTAGCAGACGAAGCGGCCCAGGTGCAGATCCTTGCAGGACTGGATGATCGACTTGCCGCCAGTGGCGATAGTTCTGAAGTAGGCGTACCTGAGGTTCTGGTCGACTTTCGCGGGAAGGTGCCTGTCGGTGTCTTCCTTGTAGACCTGGGCATATTCCTTGACGGGAAGTTCGGGAAACTGGGGCATCGTGCTGGAAATTAAGCGGTCTGTTAAAGTTATTTGCTGCTGGTGGCGCTATTCTGACAGAAGCCCGGTGAGGTGTCTTGCTCAAACCGAGGCGCACCATAAAAAAGCATGAATGATTCATTTTGGTGCAATTCAGCAATCAAAATAGTGCAGAGCGCCTGATTTTGGCAATGCCCGCTGGCAACTGTCCGGCGTTCCGCACAAGAGCAGGAAACATAGGAACTGTGCCGGGTTGCCCGTGAATTTGGCTTTTTTAGGAAGAAATGCTGAGGTACACTTTACCATTTTTCTGCACCTTTATGTGACATATGACAGTCGGGTATGCAAATTGCATAACGGAGTTCTCAACCTATAAAAACGTGCTACTGAGAAGTAAACAGGCAGTTGATACGTTAGATAACGACAATCGCTAGGAGTAAATCAAATCATGAAATCCAAGTTGGAATATATCTGGCTCGATGGTGGAGTGCCAACCCAGGGACTGCGCAGCAAAACCCAGGTTCGCGACAATTTTGGCGGAACCCTGGAAGAATGCCCCATGTGGTCATTTGACGGCAGTTCCACCGGGCAGGCCGACGGCAGCAAATCTGACTGCCTGCTGAAACCGGTCGCTATCTTCCCGGATCCTGATCGGAACAACGGCTACTTGGTCATGTGTGAAGTGCTTAACTCAGATGGCACTCCGCATTCAACCAACAGCCGTGCCCGGATCGATGATGATGACGAGGATTTCTGGTTTGGTTTCGAACAGGAATACTTCCTGTGGGATCCGGATACTAACCTGCCCCCGGGCTTCCCGC
>JALRBG010000088.1 GCA_023257855.1 Pseudomonadales bacterium
CTTTTGCAGGCGGCAGCGCGGTATCGACCAGTTCGCTGAGGCTGTTGCTAATCAGGTACCAGGCGATCCTGGCGATCATCAGGGCGACGAACACAGCCGCCAGCACATCCATGGCCGGATATCCCATTCTGGCGCCGACAATGCCGAAGAGGACGGCGATGGAAGACAGGGCATCAGTCCGGCTGTGCCAGGCGTTGGCGAGCAGCAGCGCAGAGTTCTGGGCATCGGCGACTTTCCTGGTATACCGGTAAATCCATTCTTTCGATCCGACACTGGCCAGCGCTACCAGGATGCCGGCCCAGCCTGGCACAGGCAGCACCTCGGAGTCTCCCAGCCGGAGCACGCTGTCGTAGCATATGATTCCGGCCACGGCGAACAGCACGATGCCGAGAATGATGGTGCCCAGGGTTTCGAAGCGACGGTGCCCATAGGGATGCTCGGGGTCCGGTTCAGCATGTGACATCCGGGCAATCAGGACGACGAAGATGTCGGTAACCAGGTCGGAAAGGGAGTGGATGCCGTCGGAGATCAGGGCCAGGGAGGACGAGGCGATGCCGATGGCTATCTTCAAAACGCCCAGTACCAGGTCGAGAACCGAGCCGATCAATGTGACAGGGATTGCCGCCTTCAGTTCTTCCTGTCGGGTGGTCGCAGCCATGTCTGGGAATTATGCAGAAAAAAAGCCCGGCTTTCGCCAGGCTTTTGCTAATCTATTGCTAATAAAGAGTTGCCTGGTACAGCTACCACAATCCCTGCAACTCTCCTGTTTAGAAATGCGACTTGGCAAATAGTTCCCCGGACTGGTCATGAATGTCAGAACTGGTGGATAGCCATGTTGAGGGCTTCCAGTTCACTGCTGCGGGAACGGCTGGTAATGATGCCGAGGCTGGGTTCCTGGCCTGCCAGGTATTTTTCCGTGACCGCTTTCAGCTCATCCACGCTGACATTGAGAATGCGCTTGCGGAACCTGGCGCGTTGCTCGCGATTGCGGCCGAACAGCTCGTTGTAGAACGCCTGCTTGGCTGTACCGGCAGGTGAAGACGGTTTGTCGAGGCTGGAAATGACCCCGAGCACGGCTTCTTCCAGTGCCCGGCCGTCATGGCTGGCAGCCAGCACCCAGTCGATGGCACGACGGTAGTCATCGAGCGTTTCGGTCAGGCGTGGGTCGCGATAGGAAAAGAAGCGGAATGTTGCAGTGCCGGAATCCTGGCTGGCACCGCCGCCGTAAGCACCGCCCTGTTCGCGGATGGCGCGATGCAGGAAGCCGTTGCGCAGGAAGCCCCCCAGGACAGTCAGTGCAGCGGCATCCTCGTGGCCGACAGGCACGGTCGGGAAGGCCATGGCGCAGAAACTCACCTGGGTGTTGGTCAGCCAGCCTTCACGGACAGTTTCGCGGCAGCCGGGGAGGGAAAAGGGTTTGGCTTTCGAGGATACGGTATTGCCCAACCATGTCTGCTCAAGCGCAGACAGCAGGTGGTCGCGCTCGCTGTCTTCACTGATCAGCAGGAACTGCTTGTCGGTATCCAGCAGCATGTCGTGCAGCGAGGAGAAGTCGCCGGCGAATTTCGACAGGTTGTCACTCTCGCCGAAGTCAGCCGTGAGCTGTTTCAGTTGCTGGATACCGGCCATGCCGGAGCTCTGGTAATTCCTGGCGGCGATCGGGCTCAACCGGCTGCAGGCGACACCGACAGCGAGGCTGTGGCCCTGGCTGGTGATGCTCTGTTCACGCCGCGAGGATATCTGCTCCATGATTTCACGAATACGCTGGTGTTCATCGAAACGGCACCCGTTCAGGGTATCACGCAGCAGTTCTGAAACCTGGCGTTGGTTGGGGTACAGGGATTTGCTGGACAGGACCAGGTAACCCGCCAGGCTTTGCTCGTCATCGACATGGCTGCGCAGGGTGCTGTAAACGTTGATACCACCGCTGATCGCCGATTGCAGTGCCTGGATCTCCAGGTAATCCCGCTTGCCGATACCCAGTTCCGGTACGCAGCTGGTGTAGTAGGGCAGCAGATCCGCAAAATGCTCATTAATGTCAGGCAATGCCAGGATAACCTGCTGGTAGCTGATGCCATTGGTGCCCTGCGCAAAGTAACGCGCCCTAGCGATCTCTTTACCCAGATGGATTTCATGCCGCGAGGAATCCGGCCAATGAATGTCAGCCGGCACATCCTCGAGGGTGACTTTGGGGAGGATGGCGGGATCGTCTTCCTGTTCCTGGCGGACTTTCAATTGTGCGGCCCGGTCGATTAGCTGCTTCACGGCGACATCATCGAGCCCTTGCCTGATCTCGGCCAGGCGGGCTTTCTCGGCGTGGGCCATGCGCTCCGACTGCCCGGTATCCGGCCTGACGGTCAGCGTAATGCGATGCGGATTCTCAAGCAGGTATTCACGGATCAGGGACGGTACATAATCTGGATCCTGGATATCCTGTTTCAGCTGGTCCAGGACCGGATCGATATCCAGTAATTCTATGGGGTCACCGCGATGCGTGGCGGTGGACAGTGCTGCCAGGATCAGCTGCAGGCCGTACGGATAGGTGTCGCCGCTGATTTCACGCTGGCTCAGTTCCAGCGAGTGCAGGGCTGCTTCCACCTTGTCCTGGGCGATGCCGTTGGCCGCGATATCCCCGAGCGTGGACAGTACCAGCTGTTCGATCTCCCCGGTACTGTCGGTATCGCAACCCTCCAGTCCGCACATGAAGCTCATTTCGCGGTGTGAATCCTCGAGCCCGCACAGGGGGGACGGCGAACGGCCAAGGGGAGTGGTTTCCAGCGCCTGCAGCAGGGGACTGGCGCTGTTATCCAGCAATACTCCGGTCAGGAGCTGCGCCTTGTACATGTCGCCAAGATCGGTACTCTTGCCGAGCAGCCAGCTAATGATGACATGAGTCTTGCCGGTCGAGTCATCCTCGTCCAGCGGGTAGGTTTCCTCGACCCGCAACGGCGCTGAGAGACGTTGTTCGTCACCTACCGCGATATGCACATTCAGGCGGCTGAATTCTTTCAGGGCCAGTTTTTCGAAGCGTTCCTGGTGCTCGCGGGCGGGAATGTCGCCATAGGTCATGAAGATGGCGTTGCTCGGGTGGTAGTGGGTCTTGTAGAAGGCCTTGAGCTGCTCATAGCTCAGGTCAGGTATGTCCGCAGGATCACCGCCGCTGTTGTAGTGGTAGGTGGTGGTCGGGAACAGGTGCTTGCACAACTGGTGCCAGATCAGGGACGTGGGCGCACTCATGGCGCCCTTCATTTCGTTGTAAACGACGCCCTTGTACTCGAGCGGAGAATCCGGATTGTCAGGTTCGGAGAACTCCAGGCGGTGACCTTCCTGGGCGAAATCCAGCTCATTCAGTGTCGAGAAGAAGACGGCATCGAGGTAGACCTCAAGCAGGTTGTCGAAATCCTTGCGGTTCTGGCTGGCAAAGGGGTAGGCAGTCCAGTCGCTGCTCGTGAAAGCGTTCATGAATGTGTTCAGGGAGCGGCGGACCATCATGAAGAAGGGATCACGCACCGGGAATTTGCGGCTGCCGCACAGCGCGGTGTGTTCCAGTATGTGTGCAACACCGGTTGAGTCCATGGGCACGGTGCGCAGGGCGACCAGGAAAACGTTTTCGTCGTTATCACTGGACAAATGATAGTGCATGGCACCGGTTTCCCGGT
>JALRBG010000131.1 GCA_023257855.1 Pseudomonadales bacterium
CCGCTGATAGCTGCAATGAAGCCACGAGGTCCGTAGACCACGTACCGAATGATTCGGCGTGCGACGACGGGGTGTTCTGCAACGGCTCGGAGGTGTGTCAGGAGTCGCAAGGTTGCGTTTCCGGCACGCCGGTAACCTGTACGGCCTGGAACTGGAAGACCCGACCACGGCGGACAAGGAGCTTTACCAGGCGATGCTCGATGCGCTCATCGACGGCAAGTGGAAAGGTGACCGCGATGACTGGAAGACCGTGCTGACCGACAACCAGTGGCGCAACGTGGCTGTGGAGAAGGGCCAATGTTCCGGCAATCGCTGCTCCAATTTCAGCAACTGCTGTTTCTTCCGCAGCCGCAACAACATGCAAAAGGCCGACTGTATCGTCGCCAATCATGACCTGGTGCTGGCGGACCTGGCGCTTGGTGGCGGCGTCATTCTGCCGCCCCCGGAAGACTGCATCTATATTTTCGACGAGGCGCACCACCTGCCGCTTAAGGGCGTGTCCCATTTTTCACATTTTATCCGCCTGCGCGCCACGATGACCTGGCTGGACCGCATCACCGCCATCTTCAAGGGCGTCACAGTGGAGCTTGGCAACGATGCCGAACTTGTCACCCAGCTGGACAAGGCGCGCAAGGCCGCCGAGCAGACCCGCGCGGTACTCCAGCAACACCTGCCCATGTTCCAGGCGTTCAGCGACCGGGCCGAATCCGCCAACGCGAAAGGGGATGTCACGCAGTTCACCTTCGACCAGGGCGTGGTGCCTGATGAACTGCGGGAGGTGAGCAATAACATCATGGGCGAATTTCGTGAACTCGATGACCGCCTCAAGCTCATCGCCGAGCGGTTGAAGGACTGCATGGAAAACGACCTGGGGGATATCGACCGCCAGACCGCGGAAAACTGGTATCCGGTGTTCGGCATCATGCAGGCACGCGCGGAAGGCGGCATACAGCTCTGGCGCAGCTTTGCCATAGAGGACCACGCCGGGTTCGCGCCCCATGCAAGATGGCTGACCTACAGGCCCCAGGGCAATGAAGACGAGATCACCGTATCCTCAAGCCCGGTCCTGGCCGCCGATGCCCTCATCGAATACCTGTGGCAGGACTGCTTCGCCGCGGTGCTGACATCGGCCACCCTGACGGCGATGGGCAGCTTCGACTTCCTCAGCATGCGCGCCGGCCTGCACGAGGATACCTTCTACCGGCAGATCAGCAGTCCCTTCGATTTTGTCAACCGCGCCAGCCTGCACCTCCCGAAAGCGGGGTTCGATCCGTCGCGAACGCAAGAGCATACGCAGGCGATCATCGATGCGTTGCCCTCGCTTGTGGATGAGAACCAGGGCAACCTGGTGCTGTTCTCCTCGCGCCGACAGATGCAGGATGTGTTGCAGGGCTTGCCGGAGACACTGCAGTTCAGGATTCTTTCACAGGATGACCACGCCAAGCAGGAGCTGATCCGCCTGCACAAGGAGCGAGTCGACAAGGGGGAAACCAGTATCATCTTCGGCCTGGCCAGCCTCACCGAGGGTATCGACCTGCCAGGAGGGTACTGCACCCACGTCATCATCGCCAAGATCCCGTTCTCGGTACCGAACGACCCGGTGGAGGCGACGCTGGGAGACTGGGTCAAGGCACAGGGCAGGAACCCTTTCATGGAAATTTCGGTGCCGGAAGCCTCCATGCGCCTGATCCAGGCCAGCGGCCGGTTGCTGCGTACTGAAAGTGACGCCGGCCGCATCACCATCCTCGACGAGCGCCTGCTGAAGAAGCATTACGGCAAGGGCATCATCGGTTCACTCCCGCCTTACCGGCAGGAGATTTTACTGGCCGGTTCCCAACCCGCTGCATCCACAACCGAAGCGCTGACCTGAACGCTGCATGCCGGAATACATATCGGCACATGCATCCATGCCGCTTCACATCCCGCAAAGGAAGGTCGAGGTCCCATGTTATGCTTGGGCCTGTTGCAGATTCCCGTGAGAAATGATGACCATGAATGATTTCGCAAAGAACCAGCCGTCAGGTTACCAACCGCCAAAAGTCTGGAAATGGGCCGGGCAGGATGGCGGCGAGTGGACCAGTATCAACCGGCCAATTGCCACGCCGACCCACGAGAAGGACCTGCCGGTGGGGGAGCATCCCTTCCAGCTCTATTCCCTGGGTACACCCAACGGCCAGAAAGTCACGATCATGCTGGAGGAACTGCTGGCGCTGGGTCATGCTGGTGCCGAGTACGACGCTTGGTATATCAATATTGTCCAGGGGGAGCAGTTCAGCACCGGATTCACCGCCATCAATCCCAACGCCAAGATCCCGGCCATGATGGACCATTCCACCAATCCGCCCACCCGGCTGTTTGAAAGCGCCTCCATGTTGTTCTACCTGGGCGAGAAATTCGGCGAGTTCCTGCCTGCCGCCCAGCCTGCCCGCGCCGAAACCATGAACTGGCTGATGTGGCAGATGGGCTCGGCGCCGTTCCTCGGCGGCGGCTTCGGCCATTTCTATGCCTATGCTTCCTACAAGATGGAATACCCGATAGACCGCTTCGCCATGGAAACCAAGCGTCTGCTGCACGTGCTCGACCTGCACCTGGCCGACCATGAATACCTGGCGGGGGATGCCTACACTATCGCCGACATCGCCAACTGGCCGTGGTACGGATCCATCATGAATAACGCTTACGAGGCTGCCGAGTTCCTCTCGGTCGAAGAGTACACCCATGTCCGGCGCTGGACCGACCAGATCGCTGCGCGTGATGCCGTGAAACGGGGCCGCATGGTCAACCGGGGACTCGGGCCGCTGGAAGGACAGCTAAGGGAGCGTCACCATGCCGATGATTTCGTCAACAACACTCAGGACAAGGTAGAGGCACGGGGCGGCAAGCGCATCTGAGCCTGGCCGGTTGAACTGGCAGGGATTGTCCGTACCTGTGTCGTTTCTAGTCGTTGCCTGCCAGCAGATGCTGGTCCAGCAGGTAGTTGTAGATCAGGCGGGCGCTGTTTTCCGGTGAGGTGTTGGGCGTGATCACCAGTTCCGACTGCTCCGGCACTTCATACGGCGAGTCGATACCGGTGAAGTTCTTGATTTCACCGCGCCTGGCTTTCTCGTAAAGCTTCTTCGGGTCGCGATCCTCGCAGATATCCAGCGGCGTATCCATGAACACCTCGATAAAAGGCAGGTCGTCCGCGGCATGCAGTTCGCGCACGAGACGCCGGTCGCGGCGAAACGGCGAGATGAAACTGGACAGGACGATCATGCCGGCGTCGGCGAACAGTTTGGAAACCTCGCCGACGCGGCGGATGTTCTCCTCGCGGTCGGCATCGGAAAAACCCAGGTTGCTGTTCAGGCCGTGGCGCACGTTATCGCCGTCGAGGACGTAACACTTGTAGCCATTGTCAGTGAGCAGGTGCTCGAGGCTGAAAGCCAGGGTGCTTTTACCGGATCCGCTGAGGCCGGTGAACCACAGTGTGGCGCCTTTCTGGCGGAAGACTTCTTCACGCCTGGCGCGGTCGACACGACCTTCATGCCAGGTGACGTTAGCGCTTTTCTTGTTGGTCATACGGGCTGCTTCTTCTTGTTATTGTAATCAGATCTGGATGCGGCGAATGCTGAGGATGACGACATCCTGCAACGGCCGATTCTGGTTGTCCACCGGCACGCGGCCGATGGCGTCGAGTACTTCCAGGCCGACCCTGACCTTGCCGAACACGGTGTGCTTGCCGGCGAGCCAGTCGGTGTCGACCAGGTTGATGAAAAACTGCGAGCCGTTGCTGTTCGGTCCGCTGTTGGCCATGGCGATGACGCCGCGTACAGGCATGCGTGAGATAAAGCGCTCGGAGTACTGGTAGCCCAGGTTCTCGTAGTTATCCTTCACGGTCATGCCGCGCAGCATCCGGTTCACTTCGTCGATGCGCGCTTCCAGTTGCGCCTGGCTGGTGATACCAATTTTTTCGTAAAGGGGCTTGAGGACTTTTTTCTGGAAATCCTGCTGGTTGCCTATGCCGAGCAGCGGATGGGGAGCGCCGGCATCATCGAGCACCTGCATCTTGTCCAACCCAAGGCTGCGCGCGTTGATCTCGTCACGGAAGCTGAATCCCGGCGTGCCGTCGCTGCGCCCGTTGGGGCTGCCGCCCTGGATCATGAAGCCGTCGATGACACGATGGAACACGAGACCATCGTACAGGGGCACCAGGAATTGCAGTCCGGTATCGGGATCGATCCAGGGTTTGGTGCCCTCGGC